>CALIXG010000113.1 GCA_938046495.1 uncultured Candidatus Saccharibacteria bacterium
AAAAGCAAGAACGTTTTTATCTGGACGGTCGAAAAAACCAAGAATCTTGGCCACTCGTGCAGGTTTCTGATGATATGACTGGACATTATATTATCGGTCTCACTTCCGAGGAGCTTCAGGTCAAGCTCGCGCGTTTCGCTGAGTTAAGCCAGGAGCAGCAATTACGCCTTCTGATTGACCAGAGTCTGCTTTTGCGTACTCCGCGCGGTGATTTGCCAGCCAGTCTGGATCTCCTGATGCATTTTCGTGAGGAAACTAGTTTTTCGATTTGGTCAATTATTATGTCGATTCTCGGAGAACTTAAAATCTATTGTCCGATCGATACTCCGGCTGAAGCTAATTTGAAGCAGTACATTAAGGCTTTGATTTCTGACCAACTAGCCCGTCTTGGCGTGACGGAAAAGCCAGAAGATACTGATGATGATAAGAAATTACGTGAATTAATCTTGAGTCTCGCGGTCTATACTGATGATGAAGAAACCAAATCACGTCTAACTGAACAATATAATATATATATCAATAAAGATCCGCTAGATTTTGCCGCCGTTTCGCCGGAATTACTTTTGCCGTATCTTGATGCCGAGTTTAAGACTAATAAGGAAGCACGTTTCGCGGAATATCTCCGTGTCTATACAGAGGCTGCTTCCCCTACCATTAAGACCCTACTTCTAGATGTTATTACTAATGCCAAGCAAGAAGCTCATCTCGAAACTCTGTTAAACCTTCTTTCCGATAATCAAACTATTCGCCCACAGGATCATCGCGGCTTCGTCCGTGATTTACTGGCCAATCAGCGCACGCGTGAAAAAACCTTCGCCTGGCTCTATGCGAACTGGGATTATCTGGTAAAACTTGTGGATGGAAAATCCCTGGATACTTATTTGAAACTGATGGCTCGCTTCGTGAGAAACGAAGAAACGCGCGCAGACTTCGAAAAATTCGCTGCTCGCTTTGAAAAAGACCCAGCCTTGTCTCGAATTATTAAGATCGGACTATATGAAATCGAAAATCAGCTGAATCTAATCACCAAAAATCAGCAAAATCTCCATCAAAAACTCGAAAAATACTCGAAAAACCACTAAAAATCAGGGAAAAACCAGAAAAACTCAAAAATCTTCAAAAAAGTCTGAAAAAAGACTTGCATAAATTAAAAATTTGATATAAGATAGATACCAAGTTCAGCAAGTCAGAAATGACCACTGCGAAAAAGGGAAACTGCGAGAATTCTTAATATATAGGATTTATTTAAATCGCACGTTGAATTAACAATTTGGACAACGATGAAAATTAAATAAAGACTTGCATTTGTATATATGAAAGAAATCCCTTCTTGGTTTCGGAAGTATATACGTGAATTAGTAATCAATCTTCGATTACTAGTTAAGTCAATGCATAAAAAGGTAAATAAGGGCACTAATAGTGGATGCCTTGACAATCAATACCGATGAAGGACGTAGAACTCTGCGATAAGTCTTGGGGAGCTGAGAGCAAGCTTTGATCCAGGAATTTCCGAATGGGGCAACCTAATACGAGTCATGTCGTATTGCAATTACCTGAACACATAGGGTAATTTAGACGGGAACCAACCGAACTGAATCATCTTAGTAGGTTGAGGAAAAGAGAATAAACAATGATTCCGAAAGTAGTGGCGAGCGAAATTGGAACAGCCTAAACCTTAACATAACCATACGGTTTAACGGCCAGAGTTATGAAAGGGGTTGCGAAATAAGATAATTTTTATGCTGAGGTATTGGAAATCCGATATTTCAGTATAAAAACCAACATCGTTAAATGAGTGGATAATGTTATAAAACTTAGATCATAGCGGAAGTGTTTGAATGGCACACCAAAGAAGGTGAGAGTCCTGTATGCGAAATGGTCTTAGACATTATATATCTTTTTTCAATTAGGACGGGGCACGAGAAACCCTGTTTGAATCCGGCAGGACCACCTGCCAAGGCTAAATATATTGATTGATCGATAGCGAACTAGTACAGTGATGGAAAGGTGAAAAGAACCCCGGGAGGGGAGTGAAATAGA
>CALIXG010000114.1 GCA_938046495.1 uncultured Candidatus Saccharibacteria bacterium
AGTATCTGTCTATTATCACAATAATGCTTCGGCAAAATTAAACGAAGGTGATCGTCGTGGTATTGCAGAGAATGTCCGCCTATATATGAACAAGATTACTGATCGCCTTAATCCTGGCGAAGCGGCTTTGATTAAAGGAACTATTACTTCCTCAAACGCTACACCTAAGGCAGTTTGGAGTACCGCATATCTTAACTCAAAGGAAACTGTTTCCTTGCGATATGTACCAAATTCTGCCAAACTAACAAATAGCGGTTCATTGAACGGTACTACGTTAAATGATGACGCACTGTTTGGTAAAGATGGTGGTACTTACTTAGGATACAGCAAGGGTTATTGGGGAATGATTCCTGGCTGTAATGAATATGCTGGCCACGTGAATTTCCGCATTAAGGCCGACAAAGCTGGTTTTACTGGTGAAAAAATGGCTTCTAAGGAAAATATGAATGATTATCGTACGGAAATTATCGTAGCTCCAGGCGAAACGATTGATTTCAAATTACGCTATAAGAATACTGGTACGACAATCCAACGCGGAGTTTCTGCTTACGATTTGCTCGGTAATGGTATGACTGCAGTTCCTGGTACGACTTTCTTGAAGACTCCTCGTTCTGCTGGTTTTGAAAAAGAAAATCTCTTCAAAAATGGTTTCAATATTGGTGATTACAATGCCGGTGAAGAAGCTTTCATTACTTACAAAGTAAAATTCTCTGAAGACGAAAAAATCTTCCCATGTGGTGACACGGTAACTTACAATAATTCAGCTATCGCGGTGCTCGACACTACGATTCATAGTAAAGTAAAAGTTACTGTTCATCGTGACTGTGCAGACAAGCCAAAAACTCCTAATACACCAAAGGAACTCCCTCACACTGGTGCTTCCGAAACTGTATTAGCCGTGGTGGTGACCGCCATGATCGGTATCGGTACTGCTTACTACATCGCTTCGACTAAGCAACTCAAGGCTTTAGAAAAGCAACACGAAGATCAAGAATAAAAGCCCTTTCGATTTAATGTAATCGTGTAGACGATTAAGTACGAAAAAGAACCCTATGAGAGCGGGGTTCTTTTTTTGAAAAATTTTGAGTGGGGAATCGAGCGAAAAATTAAAATAGACTAAATTTTATGACCAGTTATTGAAAAAAGCGAACAAATATGCTAGAATAGTCAAAGTTAATAATACATTAAGGAATATTATGAAAAAGGCAGTTGTACTCATCGGCGGTAAACAATATATCGCAGCTGAGGGTGAGACCCTACGGGTGGACCTCCTCCCGGAAGGAACTAAAGAGCTCGAAACTGGTGCTTTACTTGTAATTGATGGCGATAAAACCCTCGTTGGTACGCCAGAAGTCAAAGGTGTCAAGGTTTCAGCTAAAGTTGTAGAAGAGAAAATCGCTGGTGATAAAATCCGCGTAATCCGCTACCACTCAAAGAAGCGTGTCCATAAAGAAACTGGTCACCGCCAAAAATACAGTGTGATTGAAATTACTTCAATCAAATAAGAAAAAGGCCCTACGGGGTCTTTTTTGTGATTTTTTGAGATGTGATGGGGTTTTAGGGGGTTTGGTTGGAAGATAAGGTGGTTTTGGATAAGAGTGAGACGTTTTTTCTATGATAATGGATTATTCTTATGAATATTATGGTAATATATAAATAGATATGGCGAAGGTAATTTGTATCACAAACCAAAAAGGCGGGGTCGGGAAGACGACGACCACGATTAATTTGGCGTACTATTTGATGAAAGAAAAACAAAAAGTCTTAGTAATTGATTTTGATCCGCAGGGAAATGCGACGTCAGGGTTCGGTATTGATAAGGCGCAGTTTGAACGAAATTATTTGAATAATGAACTTTCAAATACAATGTCGGAAGTGATTTTGGGGGAGAGGCGATTATCAGAAATAATTTTGAACACTAAATTTAAGGGCCTAGACTTAGCACCGACTACGCCACAGTTGGCTAATGCCGAAGTTGAGATGACGAAGCTGAGTAAAAAATTTGTTCAGCTGAAAAATGCAATTAATGAAGTGCGAGATAATTATGATTTTGTGATTATTGACCTGCCGCCAAGTTTATCGCTTCTAACCGTGAATGGGATGATTGCGGCGGATTACCTTTTGATGCCGGTACAGACGGAATTTTATGCTCTAGAGGGGGTAGCGCAGCTGATGGATTCGGTGAAATTGGTGCGTAAAGCAATGAATCCAAATTTGAAATTATTAGGGGTACTTGCAACAATGTATGATAAACGTACCTCTTTGTCGGTACAGGTATTAGCGGAAATTAAGAAATATTTCCGAGATAAGGTTTTCGAGACGACGATTCCACGTAATGTGAGATTGGCGGAGGCGCCAAGCCACGGAGTGCCGGTGGGGGATTATGATCGATTCAGTAAGGGTGCGAAGGCTTACAAGGAATTAGCAAAAGAAGTATTAAAAAGAGTGTAAAAAGAAAAAGAGAGTGTGAAAATGGCAAAAGGTTTGGGTCGCGGATTTGAAAGTTTAATTCCTACGGATATTGTAGAGGATGATTTTGATATTACTTTGTCGGAAGATAGCTCGAAGAGTCAGTTAACTGAGCTAGATTTAGTGAAAATCACGCCAGAAACCGATCAGCCACGTAAAGATTTTTCAGAAGAGGCTCTGGCAGCCCTAGCGGATTCGATTCGCGAACACGGCGTTTTGCAACCAATTGTGGTGGTGGCGGAGGGGAATAAATACAAGATTGTAGCCGGTGAGAGGCGTTATCGTGCCTCGAAAATGGCGGGATTAGAGAAGATTCCAGCAATTATCCGCACGTTGGACGCACAAAATCAGCTAGAGCTTTCGATTATTGAAAATGCGCAGCGCGAAGATCTTAATGCGATAGAGATGGCGACGGCTTATGCTAAATTGAAAAATCAATTTAATCTTCAGCCAGAGGAAATTGCTAAGCGAGTGGGAAAAAGTACCTCATCAGTGATTAATACGATGCGACTTTTGAACTTGCCGGATGAAGTGAAGCATGCGATGGTGGAACATAAGTTAACCGAGGGGGTGATGAGGCCACTAATTTCGGCGGATCCGAAAATGGTGAAGAAGATTTTGCCGATGATTATTGAGGAAGGTTGGACAGCACGTAAAGTCGAGCGTTATATCGCGGAGCATAAGAAGAAAAGTTCGGCGAATTTGCTAAAAACTAATGTTTATCTACATCAAGAGAATGAATTGAGCGAAAAATACGCAGCAAAGGTGCGCGTGAGGGGTCGTAGCGTGACATTTGCTTGTAAAAATGAAGATGAATTACAGAGATTATTAGCGAGATTACAATGAGTAAAAAATGTGTTCAACCGCAAATAACAGAGAGAGAACAGGCCGCGATTGATTTCGCGACTCAGGCGCATGAGGGGCAGAAACGAAAATCGGGTGAGCCATATATTATCCATCCGCTGGCAGTGATGAATATCCTACGAGATTGGGGGATGGATGAAGATACGGTGATCGCTGGAGTACTTCACGATGTAGTGGAAGATACCGGGGTGACATTAGAGGAAATTAAGGAAAAATTCGGTGAAACTGTGGCTTTTTTGGTGGATGGCGTGACGAAATTAGGTAAGGCCAGACAGGGGATGCGAGATATTGACACCTATTTGCCGGCGACGAAAGACAATCTCTTGAGACTTTTGATTGCGACGGGTGCGGATATTCGAGTTTTGATAATCAAGCTAGCCGATCGTTTGCATAATTTGAGGACCTTATCGGCTTTGCCACCAGAGAAGCAGAAAAAAATTGGTAAGGAATCACTGGAAATTTTTTCACCATTAGCGGATCGTTTGAATATGGGGAGACTGCGCGTAGAGATTTCCGATATTGCATTTTCATATGTTGACCCAAAACGTTTTGAATTTTTGAAAAAATTGATTGAAGAACGCAATAAATCCGCGGAGAAGAGTCTAGAAAAGATCAAAAAAGAAGTTTCAGAGAAGCTGGCGGAAGAGAAGATTAAATTTGAGATTGATGGGCGGGTGAAGTCAGTCTATTCTTTGCATAAGAAGTTGGCGAAATATAATCAGAATATCGATGAGGTCTATGACTTGACGGCGCTTCGAATTGTCGTGGAGGATGTGACGGATTGTTATTTGACGCTGGGGATTATTCACTCACTTTATACGCCAATGACGGGCAGGATTAAGGATTACGTGGCGATGCCGAAGCAGAATGGCTATCAGTCGCTGCATACCACGGTGATTACGAAGGATAAGCGGATTGTGGAATTTCAGATTCGCACGAAAGATATGCACGAATATGCGGAGCGGGGTCTCGCGGCGAGCTTTTTCTATAACGAGCAAAAGCTGACGGAAAATTACAAGATGGGGAAGATTCAGCATTTGCCAACCAATTTACTCTGGATTTCGGAGTTACAAATGGCGGCAGCACAGCTGAAAGAGGGTAAGCAAGTGGATATGAAGAAATTGAAGATTAACTTGTTTGCGGATAAGCTTTTTGTTTATACGCCGAAGGGAGACATTATTGATCTGCCGGTGGGGTCGATGCCTCTTGATTTTGCTTATCGATTGCATTCGGAAGTGGGTGGACATGTGATTGGTGCGAAGATTAACGGCAAGCTTTCGAACTTGAATACTAAATTAAAAAATGGTGATGTGGTGGAGATTTTGACTTCAAAAAATCAAATGGTGAAGCCGAGTTGGTTGGATAAAATTATTACGCCGCATGCGCGCAATAAAATTAAGCAACAATTAAATCGTACGATTCAAATGGTGATGGGTGGCGAGACGAAGAAGACGGAAACTGGCAAGAAGCTTGATGACGCGAAAAAGTCTGAGGGGGTGAAAAAATCTGAAGTCGCCAAAAAACCGAGATAAATAAGAAGTCGGATGTGAATAAAAAATAAGCCCCTTATGCTATAATTAAGCATATGAGAAAACAGAGGTTGAAATCACGAACGAGTTTGATTCAAGGTCTCTGTTTTTTGGTGTTTGGTTTGATTGTGATTCAACTATTCCGCTTACAGGTAGTGAATCATAAAATTTATGCTGCAAAAGCAAATCAGCAACAGATTATGAAATCGACGATTTTTGCGAAGCGCGGTGAAATTTATTTTCTAGATGGTGACACGCCAGTGCCAATTGTGATGAATAAAAAAACCTATACAATTTCGATTGACCCAAGTTTGGTGGTGAAAAAACGGGAGGAAATTACCAAAAAAATTGATGAAATAGTAGGGGCTTACCGTGTTAAAACGGGGTGGGATGAGGTTTTTGCGGATCCGGAGCGTAAATATTTTGTGGTGGCGAAAAATGTGCCATATACGGAGACAAATAACCTAAAAAAGGCGGATTTGGTCGGAGTTTATGAGCAGGAAACTACGACGCGGGTTTATCCAGAAGGGGAAATGGCAGCGCAGGTTTTGGGTTTCGTGAATCAAGATGGGGAAGGTCAATACGGAGTAGAGGGTAGCTTAAATAAGGAGCTAACAGGGGAAAATGGGTTACTGAAAACCGTGAAAGATTCAAATAATGTGCCACTGACGATCGGTAACGAAAATGTGAAAATTCCGGCAAAGGACGGGAAGAACTTAGTACTGACGATCGACCGTAATATTCAGAAAAAAGCAGAAGAAGCGGTGGATGAAGTGACGAAAAAATTCAATATTACTTATGGATCGGCGATTGTAATGAACCCGGCGACCGGGCAAATTTTGGCGATGGCGGGTAAACCGGGCTATAATCCAGCAGAATATGCTAAAGTGACAGATGCGAAGGTTTTTCAGACCGATGTGACGATGAACGCCTTCAACCCAGCTTCGGTGTGTAAGACTTTTGCGATTGCGGCGGCGATTGATTCTGGAGTGATGACGCCAGAGACGACTTATTACAATACGGATAGATTAGTGATTGATGGTTGGCCAATTGAGAACGCAATTAAGGGTCACACTGGGGAAATTTCCATGCAAACAGTTTTGACTTACTCAGTAAATACGGGTTCGATTCAGGCTCTGAAGCTTTTAGGTGGTTCGGCTTCGGAAATTACTTACCAAGGTAAGGAAAAGCTTTATGATTATTACCATAACCGCTTTAATTTGGGTAAGTATACGGGGATTGAATTGCCGGAAACGAAGGGCACAATCGTGCCACCAAATGATATTGATGCGACGGATGCTAGATATGCGAATATGACGTTCGGGCAGAGCTTAGACCTTTCGATTATTCAAGTAGCTTCAGCTTTTTCGGCGGTGGTGAATGGCGGGGAATATTATCGTCCGACTTTGATTGCAGGGGAAATGAAGGATGGTAAGTTTGTGCGAACAGAGCTCGCAAAGGCGGACCACGATGCATTAAATAAGAATGATACGAGTAGAACAATGCGTCAAATGTTGCACACGGGACGCCTAGTTTTTCCGAATGTGAAGGGATATGACGAGGATTATTATGTGGGTGGCAAAACCGGTACGGCGCAAACCGTGAAGAATGGCAAATATAGCTTCGATGAAACGATTGGTACTTATGTGGGTTTTGGGGCGAAGTCGCTAGAGGAGACGCCAGATTATGTGATTATGACCAAAGTTTGGAGTGATAACCGCAAGCTGGATGGTGGGGTGAACGCGAAGCCGATTTTTGATGAGATATCGAAGTATATGATAAACTATAATAAAGTCAGGAGGTAAGGCGTGGGGAATTTAGATAATAATGCATTATATGGTTTACTGTTGTCACTCGGTACTTTTTTGCTTTCGATGTTTTTGACGCCTTTCTACACTCACGTAGCTTATAAATATCATTTTTGGAAGAAGCAAAAAAAGACTACGGTTTCGGGTGACAGTCTACCAATTATGACGAAGTTGCACGCGCACAAATTCAAGCGGGTTTTTCCAACAATGGCGGGAATTATTGGGGTGATTGCAGTGACTGTGGTGACACTGATTTGTAATTTTGATCGTGCCCAGACGTGGCTGCCGATTTTTGGATTCTTAGGTGGGGCGATTGTGGGCTTGATTGATGACGGAATTAATGTCTTTGGCTCAGGAGAAGGGGCGGCAGGGCTGCGCGCACCAATTAAGTTTGCGATGATTACCGTGGTGAGCTTGGTGCTAGGTTGGTTTTTTGCCTATAAATTAGGCTGGACGAGTATTCATATTCCATTTGCAGGTGATATTGAAATTGGCGGGGTGGTGATGGTGGGATTATTTACTTTTGCGGTGGTGGCGACCTCAAATGCGGTGAATATTTCGGATGGATTAGATGGGTTGGCGGGGGGTCTTGCGATGATGGCCTATGGTGCGTTTGGTACGATTGCGCTATTTCGTGGCCAAGTTTATCTATTTGCTTTTTGTATGACCGTAGTGGGATGGCTGTTCTCTTATGTTTGGTTCAATGTGCCGCCAGCACGTTTTATGATGGGCGATGTGGGGTCGTTTGCGCTAGGTGCGGGGCTTGGTGTGGTTTCAATGATGACGAACTCTTTATTACTTTTGCCGGTAATCGGATTATTATTCGTGGTGGAAGTTGGATCGTCCTTGATTCAGATGATTTCGAAGAA
Organism: uncultured Candidatus Saccharibacteria bacterium; assembly: GCA_938046495.1. Classification (GTDB taxonomy): domain Bacteria; phylum Patescibacteriota; class Saccharimonadia; order Saccharimonadales; family Saccharimonadaceae; genus Nanosyncoccus. The sequence goes on from CALIXG010000114.1 coordinate 7,540, forward strand.
ATTTTTTAAGCGCAAGATTTTTATTTCGGCGCCAATTCATCATCACTTGGAAGCGAGTGGTTGGGGTGAGGCGAAAATTGTGATGCGTTTTTGGGTAATTGCCGGAGTTTGTGCGATTGTGGGGGTGTTTATTGCGATGGTGAGTGGAATTATTAAAAAATAAAAATTTTCGGAGTGGGATTAGATGCGACAACATAAGGCAAATTATAAAATTATCATTACGATGATAATTTTGATTGCTATCGGATTGATGATGATTGCCTTGGTAGGTCCGTCTTATGCGAAAGTGAAGGGGGAAGATACGGTGTATTGGATGGATCAGGTGAAATATCTGGTGATTACGGCGGTGCTGCTATTTTTTGAAACTAGAGTGAATTTGGTGGAAGTAGAGAATGCCAAAAAACCTAATGGGATTTGGCGAATATTGGATGCTATAGCGAAACAATTACCGATGATTTTATTATTTTTGGGTCTTAGTTTAAACTTGCTACTCGCGGTAGCGGCAGGGCGTTCAACTTTGGCATATTGTCAGCTAGGTGCCTGTAGGTGGCTGAGACTCGGGCCAATTACGATTCAGGTGTCGGATTTTTTGAAGTTAGGAGTGATGCTTTATCTCGCAAAGATTACCGCGGATTTTCAGGCGAGGGGTGGATTTTTGGAAGAGGCTGGCAGGACGACGGCACTCGGAATGTTGATGCAGCTTTTGATGGATTTATTTGCGATGATTAGAATGAAAAGGAGTGGCAAAGCCGCGAGTGAGAAGGTTTTTACGAACCAGGCGGGGTTTTCGGGTCAGGCTGGGGCTACGAGACAGGCTGGTTTTGCTAATCAGGTGAATTTTGGGCGTAATGGTTATGGCCAAAATTTTGCTGCGGGAAATTTTGTTGCGGGAAATTTCGCGAAGGGAAGCGTTCGAGGGGGTAAGCTGGAAAGATTGGTGGCAAAAATTTTAGCTCGTGGTCAGGCTTCCGGCTGGGCGAGTGGGGAGATTTTAAGAAAAAGTTATCAATTTTATGCGAAATTTTTTGGTGTTTTAGGGGTTTCACTGTTTTTGATTGTGGTATCTCAGAAAGACTTGGGTTCGGCGGTACCGCTCGGGGTGATTGCGCTGATGATTTTATTCGTGGCAGGAATTAAGATTTGGAAAATTATGATTTTATTCGCGGTGATTTTGGCGCTGGGCGTGGGGATGATTTTGTCTTCACCGCACCGTCGTGAACGCTTGTTTACTTTTACGGGTAAGGGCGATGCGACGACGGATTATCATATCGAAAACGCACTAATTACCGTGGGGTCGGGTGGATTTCTCGGAGTGGGAATCGGGAATAACGTGCAGACGGCCGGATATTTGCCAGAGTCAATTACCGACTCGATGTTCGCGGTGGTTTCCGAAATGTGGGGATTTGTAGGGGCGGTGGCTGTGATTGGACTTTACGTACATTTATTTATGGAAATTCTGAAAGTGGCGAATACTTCGGAAAACCTCTATTTTAGATTGGTAACGATGGGGGTGTTTGCTTGGTTATTTTCACAGGTGGCGGTGAATATTAGTGCGATGATTGCATTGATTCCGCTGACTGGTATTACTTTGCCGTTACTTTCAAAAGGTGGAACGAGCCTTCTGATAACGTGTTTTGGACTCGGGCTAGTGATTAATATTTCACGGTTTACTGCGAGGACGGAAATTTCGGATGATGAGCGAAATGAGGAAATTAAAAATAATTTAAGGATGAGTAGAAGCGGTAGATTGGGAGGAAGAAGATGAAAATTTTAGTAGTAGGCGGCGGATCGGGTGGACATATTACTCCAGCGATGTCGGTGGTGCAAGAAATTTTGAAAATGAAGCCGAAGAGTAAAATTGAATTCTGGACTGATGCGAAATACTATAAGAATGTAGTGAAACTGGCGAATGAAGCGAAGTTGGCTTGGGGTGGCGAAGAAGAGACGGGTGTGAAATTATACTTACGTGTGCGTAAGGTTTTTGCGGGAAAATTTCATCGTTACCATGGTTTGAAATTGTCGGATTATTTTGATAATCACGCGAAAACTTTTTGCGATGTGGTGTTCGGAAATATTGCGGGGGCCTTTGGTTTTGCTATGGGTTTTCTGCAAACTTTGTGGCGTTTTAGTCGAAAAGAAAATCGTCCAGATGTAATTTTTTTGAAAGGTGGATTCGTGGGATTACCGGTCGGAATCGTGGCGGGGATTTTTAAAATTCCATATTTGATTCACGAATCGGACGCGACGATGGGACTCGCGAACCGAATTTTGAGTAAAAAAGCGAAAATTATTGCTATGGGTACGCCGGTGGAGAAAGAGGACTCACGTTATGTGTTCGTGGGGATTCCAGTGGGGAAGGAATTTGAAAAAGTGGCGGAGAGTAAAAAGAGGCGCCTAAAAAGAGAATTGGGATTCGATCCGGAGCGAAATTTAGTGATCGTGACGGGTGGCTCGCAAGGTTCAATGCATATTAATCAAGCAGTACGGGAAATTTTGCCAGAACTTTTGAAATATACGTCGGTGGGATTGGTGTCTGGTCGTAAGCATTACGAGGATATGATTGATCTTAAGAAATACGAAACTTGGGAAAAAGGTAAATTGACTTCGGAGTTTCGGATGTGGAATTTTTCGCCAGTGATGCACGAAATTTTAGGTGCGGGAGATATCGTGGTATCGCGTGCAGGTGCAACTACAATGGCGGAACTAGCTAGTCTGGGAAAGCCAACGATTTTGGTGCCGTTTGAAAAATTGCCGGGCGGACATCAGGTGAAAAATGCAGAAAAATTAGCGCGTGACGAAGCGGTAGAAATGATTTTGGACCGCGAAATGGAGATGGCCCCAGAAAAATTATTGAAAAAGATTTTGAATTTGCTAAAAAATAGCGAAAAGCAAGCTAAGTTAGTGATGAATTTTAAGAAATATGCGAAATTAGATGCGAGCGAGTCGCTAGCGAAATTGGTGCTGGGCTTGAAGAAATAAGATTGAAAATAGGATTTGAAAGAATTAGGATCAAAATAGGTTTTGAAAATAAAAAGGCGATAAAAGTGAGAATTAATAAGACGATTGCCTCGAAACGGGAAGAAGTGATTCTGGAGTCGACGAGGATTAAGGAAGAAAAAAGGCGAAAACGTAAAAAAGTGATGCGTTTCGTGGGGCTGAGTACGGCGCTGGCGCTGGGGACGGCAGGCTTAACACTTGGCGCGGTGAGTCTGATTAATCGGGGTGGCGCGAAAAAGACGGAAGTGAAACCGACGGTGGTGAATTTAACTTCGAGCGTGGAAATTGTCGATGAATCGGGGAATAAAAACCTGATTACGGACAAGATTAAGCAATACGTGGCGCTTTTGGAGCAGGATTTGAAGGATTTGGGGGTGAAGATGACTAAGGTGGTGCTGCCGACGGATAAGACGAGACAGCTAGATGTTTATCTCGAGGGTCGTACTGAGTATTATAAGTGTCTGATTGACCGTTCGCCAGCAGAATCGGCAGAGGATATTGAGCGGATGCAGCGTTATTTGATAGCGAATAATCTCGCGCCAATTTATGTGGATGTGAGGATCGAAAGTCGAGCATACTATAAGTAGAAAATGTGGCGAGATTGAATACAAAAATTAATGAAGAGGCTTCAGGAGAAGGCCTCTTTTTATGTGCTATTTTCGACTTCTTTTTACGTGCCATGTAGGACTCTTTTTATAAGCTGTTTTCGTGGGTGATGTGGTCTTTATGAAAGAGATAGAAATGATATGAGTAGACGTTCTGTTTTTTTGGAGGATGAAAAAACGAGCTGGCGAAGTTTGTTCGGTTTTTTGATATTGGAGATTTTTGTTGGGAATTTAATTAAGTAATATATTTTGAAATAAAATGGATTTTTCGCAAATAGAAGCGTTCGGTTATTATGTAATAAAAATTAAAAAAGACAAAATGCGATAAAGCTGGAATAATGTTGATGGATTGATCCTAATAACAGGGAAGCAATAAAAAGTTTTGCACAGGTGTGGAAAACTCGACAAATAATTTGCGCAAGAATTAACAGGGGTGGAGTGGGATCTATATATATGGTGGGGTTTGTGCAAAAAATAGATATGGTGGTTTAATTGTGGAAAAGTCTGCGAAAAAATGTAAAAAATTATATGAAAAAGTACTTGCAATAAGCATAAATATAATTTAGAATTAGGTCAGTGGATAAATAAAACAAAAACCACAAAAATAAAAGTACATTAAAAAATGTTTGAGGTCGGTCAACTAGGAGTCTTGGCGCGCGTTTAGGTCACGCGTAATCAAAGCCATTCGCACTTCTTAAAACACCTCCCAATTAACTCAATATGCAACCTACACAATAAGTCTCTCAACAATCATAGTTATGAGCCGCGCGAGTGGTAAAACTGTGATACTTTATTGCTAGGTAAAACGTTTCGTTTAAATAACAAAAACTATACAAACACAAACACGCTAAAATTTCTAGTTGAGCGATCTCAAACAAGAAGCAAATAACTACAAAAACCTATCAGAGAAATCTCGGATAAGTTATAATGTAGTTATGAATGAACTTCACAAACCTGTAATGCTATCAGAAGTTCTCGAGGCTCTAAACCCGAAACTGGGTGAATCTTATTTGGATTTGACAGCGGGATATGCGGGTCATGCGGGAAAGGTTTTGGCGGTTACGCAGAATTATAAAGATTCCATCTTGGTAGATCGAGATGAGAATGCTGTGAAATATCTTCGAGAGAAGTATCCATTGGATGAATCAAAGTTAGATATTTTACAAATGGATTTTTATAGTGCGGCGCAACACTTAATCGAGTGTGGAAAAACTTTTGATATGATATTGGCAGATTTTGGAGTTTCATCTCCGCAATTAGATAATTCGGATCGAGGTTTTTCATTTAAAAATGATGGACCTTTAGATATGCGCATGGATAGGACGCAGGAATTATCAGCTGAAACGGTGATTAATCATTTTCCAGAGAAAAAACTGGTAGAAATTTTCCAAGAATATGGCGAAGAATCTATTGGTCTAGCGAAAAAACACGCGAGGGAAATTGTCACGAGTCGGCCTTTTTCTTCGACTAAGGAATTGGCGGATCGAATCGCTGGAAATGGATGGCATAAAAAACATCCGGCCACACAGGTTTTTCAAGCTGTAAGAATTTTTGTAAATGATGAGCTTTCGATTATCGAAAAAACTTTACCATTATTACCTAAACTTTTGAAACCAAATGGTAGAGTGGCGATTATTACTTTTCATAGCTTGGAAGATCGGCTGGTGAAGCAATATTTTAAGCAGGAAAGTGCGCTAGGTTATGAATCGAAATTAACAATTTTGACGAAAAATCCAGTAATTGCGGGGGAATCTGAACTCGTTATCAATCCGCGAGCGAGAAGTGCAAAATTAAGAGTAGCAAAAAGAAATTAAGGCTAGCTTAGATTTTCAGCACGACTTCAGCTCCATTGATAAAAATAAAAACAAAAAAGGAGGCAATATGCCAAAGCAAATCATTGTAAAAAACAGCTCACGCGCACAAAAAATCAAAGTTAACTTTCGTTAATTAGATAAACTTTGGGAGCTTTTTGCTCCCATATGACGGGAAATTCTCCCTAAAGGTGAAGGCCCCGATGCGGTTGTGAGTAAATCGTAGAGTGTGTTTTATATAAAAAATATGACCTTCCCGAAGACCATATTAGCGATGCGGTAGTGCGGTTAATATGGGACTTCGGTCTATGAATATTTTTTGTGTAAAAAGATAGACTCACAGCAATTAGAAAAATAAAAATAAAAATAATTAGAAATACTAATTAAAATCTTTTTTGCGACAAGATTTTAGCGAGTATTTTTTGCGAGGAAAAATGCGAATCACAGTTAATGGACCAAAGCAAAACAGTTATTCAGTCCGTACCAGAATGACAAGCACGCGTACAGCCGCGAGTTTGCCCCGAACGAATTTTTACGCTAGTGCGGTTTCTTCCGGCTATTCGAGAAACCAAAACAGTGTGAAATATAAGAGTAATGTGTTTGGTCGTTTTTCATCAGCTTTGATGATTACGATCATGGTAGCTATTTTGGGACTTTTTTATGTCTCAGAACAGTCGCAAACTACCGCTTTTGATTACAAAATTAACGAGGTGAATACTCAGCTATCCGATCTCGAGGCAGAACGAGACGATTTACGAGTGGAGCAGGCAAGGCTTCAGTCGATTGCGAATAGCAAAAATTCCACAGTGGCGTCGAATATGGAAACCGCGACCGCCGCAGGATTTACAAGATAAAATATTGTTTGTTTTTGGTTTCTCTTTTCGGTAATGGACGTTTGCGAGGCGAATATTACTAGATATAAATAGGCTCAAACTGAAATCTTTGAGGTTTAAATCTTAGCTTCATCTTTGTTTTCTCTTATACGCTTCGCTTCTTTGGTTAATTCCTCTACTGCACGATCAAAATCGCTTTCATAATTCTCAAACTCTTTTTGTCGATACTTATCATATTCGGTATCGGCTTTTTTGATTGCCTCTTCATGAGAAATTTTGCCGTTGTCTAGTAGAATCTCGCGACCGACAGATTTTAGTTCCATATCTAGTCGCTCCTTCCAGTCGTTCATCGTCATAGCTTTTTCGGAGATCGCTTGAAGTTCGGCATAGTCAAGAAAGCGACTGACAAGCAAATTTAGGATGTTTAGCTCATCTTCTTTAAGATAATTCTTTGCAATATGTGTATCTGCTTTTGTAATATAATCGCCTTTAAAATTGGTCATACCGATCATTGGTTTTTCGCTATTGACGCGATTATAAATAACTTCAGCGGCGGTTTGTTGATGAACGGCATAGTGCATTTTGTTTTGAACCGTGGCAAAGAATTTCTTTGTTGTTTCAGAATTTTTGTCGTAGTCAATCGAAGTAGCATAAATATCGGTTACTTGCTGCCAGAGGTTACGTTCACTGCTTCTGATGTCGCGAACTCTCTGCAAGAGCTCTTTGAAATAGCGGCCACCGTTTTGTTTGAGACGCTCATCGTCTAAGGTAAAACCTTTAATGATATATTCCTTGAGCCTTAAAGTCGCCCATTGACGAAAAGCAGTAGCAATCTTCGAGTTGATGCGGTAGCCGAGAGATATAATTACATCGAGGTTATAAAACTCGATATTTCTCGACACCTCTCGCTCTCCTTCATTTTGAACTGTCAAAAATTCTTTGACAGCTGCATCTTTTGCAAGCTCTTTCTCATCGAAAATATTCTTCAAATGATAACTGATAAGTTGCTTGGTTGTATGGAACAACTCAGCTAGCTGCGTTTGGTTTAGCCAGACCGTTTCACCCTTAATGAATGCTTTGATACGAAGATTTTTATCTTCCCCCTCATAAAATATGATCCCACTATTTTTATCACTATTCATTAGATTACCTTGACTTTCTCCGCAATGAACTTATAGAATTCCTTATATATAATACTACATAACCAGTATTTTCACATAAGGTTTAGCGCCTTTGCAACAATATAAGACTACCTATATTTTGTTGCAAAGGTCCTGGTCCTTAACGTATGCTTTTTTCTCTCTCTAAAATATGGTAAAATAATTTAGATAAATGTGTCCTCTTGGGGGCGGTAAGGAGTAAGTATGGCAGAAAATCAAGACAAGGTGATTCAGATTGCGGGTTCAATTACCGTAGATGAGCTAGCAAATGCGCTCGGTCTTTCCGTGACATTTTTGATTGGCGAACTTTTTAAGCAGGGAATCGTGGCGACGATTAATCAGCGTCTGGATTTTGACACCGCGAGTATTATTATTGAAGAATTGGGTCTAAAAAATGTGCGTTTGGAACGCAAAAATACTTCGACCAAGACTTCGGAACTGAGAAGAGAATTGTCAGATAAGGCAGTGGTACGTCCACCAGTGGTGGCGGTGATGGGTCACGTCGATCACGGTAAAACGACCTTACTCGATACGCTTTTGCATAAGAAAACCGTGGAGGGGGAAGCGGGTGGTATTACGCAACATATTTCGGCTTACCAATTGAAGCATAACGAACGCTTGATTACTTTTCTGGATACTCCTGGGCACGAAGCTTTTGCGGCAATTCGTCAGCACGGTGCGATGTTGACGGATATTGTGGTAATTGTAGTGGCGGCGGATGATGGTGTGAAACCTCAGACAGTGGAAGCAATTAAGTTTGCGCAAAGTGCGAACGCAAAAATTATCGTAGCAATCAATAAGATTGACCGTGAAGGTGCGGATATTCCACGTACGATGGCGGATTTGGCGCAACATGGTTTGACTCCAGAAGAATGGGGTGGTGACATCACGATGGTGCCAATTTCGGCTAAGCGTGGCGATAATCTCGAGAAATTACTCGATCTGATTCTTTTAACGGCAGACATCGAAGAATTGAAGGCCGACGTGCAGATTCCTTCTGAAGGTTTGGTGATTGAGTCACATATGGAAATTGGTAAGGGTTCAGTGGTGAATCTTTTGGTGACCGGTGGAGAATTGAAAACTGGAGAATTCATCGTGGCGGGTGGTGCTTATGGCAAGATTCGTACGATGTTGGATTTTCGTGGTAAACCAAAGGGTAAGGCCACGCCTTCGACTCCGGTGACTGTAACTGGTTTTAAGGAACTGCCAAATTTCGGTGATAAATTTATCGAAGTAAAAGATGAAAAATCAGCACGCAAGATGGCGTTACTTAACGCGCAGAATTTGGTGGAAGAAAGTGCTTCGGCGAATGTGACGAGCTCGGATTTGCTACGTATGATGAATAACGCGGATAACGCGAAGGTCTTTAATGTGATTATTAAGGGCGACGTGTTAGGTTCAGTGACTTCGGTGGTTGATTCTTTGAAAATGATTGATACGAAGGGTGAAGTGATGCTAAATATTGTTTCTTCTGGCGTGGGTGATATTACAGAAAATGATATCTATATGGCAGAAGGCGACAATACAGTGGTTTACGGTTTTAACGTCAATGTGCCAACCAATATCGTAAAATTGGCGGCGCGTGATGGGGTGGAAATTCGTAATTATAAGATTATTTACGAACTACTCGATGATGCGAAGACTTCGATGGAAAATCTTTTGGATGCCGAGATTGTGGAAACCGAAATGGGTGAAATGAAAATTAAAGGGGTCTTCCGTACTGAACGCACAGCAATTATTGCTGGTGGCGAAGTTTTGACGGGCCTAGTGAAAAAAGGCTTGATGGGTCGCGTGTATCACGAAAAAGAATTGATCGGTGAAGTGGAAGTCGATTCAGTACAAAAAGAAAAAATGGACGTAAACGAATTGGTGGCTGGTGAAACTGGTGGTATCGCCTTTAAGTTAGAAAAGAAGTTGGTGATCGAAGTGAATGACCGCGTGAAATTCTTTACTAGGGAATTGGTGAAGAAGAAGCTTTAAAAAAATAGAGCCTGAAGATATTTATTTTTTGAAAAACACACTCAAGGGGGGAGAATGCCGCATACTTCGTTCCGGAGACGCTCAGGGAAGGAGAATGTCGCATACCTTTTTTCGGACCGCTCAAGGGCGCTTGCCCGAGCCTATGTCCTCAAAAAGGTAAGACGATATTCTTTTTTTGTATCAAAAAATAGGGTGTAATTTTTTGATTTTTTAATAAAAAAGAAGGAAATTAATAATGCTTTTGGTTTTTCTGAAGATTTTTATGGTAAAATAAATACATATGCAAAGCCAAAAATCACATTCTTTTAGATTATTTTTGTGGGAAAATATTTTTCTA
>CALIXG010000115.1 GCA_938046495.1 uncultured Candidatus Saccharibacteria bacterium
TGAGTTCGTTATGAATTTCTCCAGCCAACCAAAGCTGAATGAATTCACGATTACCTTTAAAAATCCGATGCAGCGCGATCTGGCGATTCAATTATCTATGTTATCTAAGCTTTGCGAGTATCTGCATATTCAAATCCCAAGTGACTTTTCCGATATGCGTGAAGCTCCTGGACGTAATACTTTCCTGAAAGGAATTAATAATCTAAAAATTATCGATAGTAGCTATAATGCCCATCTCATCTCTATGGAATCGATCCTTAAAATGTACCGCTCAATGCGTACCCAACATAAGTGGTTGGTAATTGGCGATATGGTGGAGCAAGGAAGTATCGAACGGCACGAACATGAAAAGCTAGCCGAGGCTATAATTGCCGCTAACTCCGAACAGGTTATTCTCATTGGTCGACGTACTCGTGAATATACCTATCCAATCCTAAAGAAGCAGGGAATTAAGGTCAATACCTTTAATGATCCCAAAAAGGCTCTCGAATTCATTCAACAAAATGCCGTGAACGGAGAAACTATTCTCTTTAAAGGTAGCCAATATCTTGAATGGATTATCGAAAAATTATTATTAAATTCAAAAGACGCCGAGCGTCTGCCACGTCGCGAAAAAGCTGCAGAAAAGCGTCGTGAAAAAAGGGGACTTAACTAATGAAAACTTTATACATTATTCATGGCTGGACTTACACCGTGGAGCCATGGGCCAAAACCATCGAAATTCTACGTGATAAATACAAAATTGAAGTTAAAATGTTGCACGTCCCAGGCTTGACCGAGCAAAGCCAAAAAGTTTGGACCATCAACGATTATGTGCGCTGGGCCAAGCGTGAACTCCCGGATGACGCTGTAGCGCTCGGTCATAGTAATGGTGGTCGTATTCTGATGAATCTCACCATCAAGCATCCGAAAAAACTTCAACATTTGATTCTTCTCGACAGCGCGGGTATATACGAAAAATCTTTGAAACGCGATCTTTTGCGCGGACTCAGTAAGGCTTTTGGCGTTTTTAAGCGAGTGCCGATTCTGCGTAAGATTTTTCATAAGTTAGTTGGCGCCTCTGATTATGCTCATGCACCGGAAAATATGAAAAAAACTTTAGCTAACATGCATGAATCTGATAAGAATCTCGATCCGTCACGCATTAAGGTAAAAACCTCGATTCTTTGGGGTGAAAATGACCAAATTACGCCGCTTCGCCAAGGCAAGAAGCTTCATGAATTGATTTCTGGTAGTACTTTTTATTCTTCCGAAAAATGGCGCCACGCTCCATATATCGATGACCCTAAAGGTCTGGCGAAGGCCATCAATGAGGTGCTTGCCTAATGAAATTCATTGCCCACGCTAGCCAATTTGGTTTGAAGAAAACCCTCAGGCAATTATTTACCTTTGGCTTCAAAAAAGATTCGGAAAAATTAAAAGCCTATGTCGCTAATCGTTATCAAATAGAAGCGGAAAACGTCGCGCTTTATGGTTCAGGCCGTACTGCACTTTCTGAAGCCTTAAGGTATTTCGCCAAGCCAGGCGATAAGGTGGCGATTACAGCTTTGACTTGTTTTGCAGTTGTGGAAGCGGTGCGAAGTGTCAGCTGCGAGCCAGTTTATCTTGATGTTAATCTAAATAATCTTCATTTTGATGCGAAAGCCCTCGAAAAAGCTTGCGCAAAAAATCCAGAAATTAAGGCAGTGATTGTGCAAAATAATTTAGCTTATCCATGTGATATAGCAAATATTGAAGCCGTGGCTAAAAAATACAACATTGCCTTGATTGAGGATCTTGCACACTGTGTGGGTATGGATTATCCGGATGGTCGCGAAGCTGGTACGGTGGGTGACGCTGTTATTATGAGTTTTGGTAAGGGGAAATCTCTCGATTTAATCTCTGGTGGCTTGCTATTTCTTCGTAAGCCCGATAAGCGCAAAAAATCCTTCACTATTCCAACTAACTTACCAAGTCTTGCTGACCGTTATCGTACTCGCCTATATCCGCTGTTTGGTGCAATCACCCGTGGTCTCTTCCGTTTACATATTGGTCACCTTAATTTTGGTCGCCTCTATACCGCATTTCTATTAAAAACTCATCAAATCCAGAAATCCGCTGATGCCAAACTGGATAATTCTATTCGTCTCACGCACTGGCAGGCTAAACTGGCCTTGAAGGACCTCAAGAAAATTAAACATCGTACCCCGCTTCGTCGTTTTTATTTTGTCGAAAATCGTGCAGAGTTATTAAAAAAACTCACGGCCGCAGGCTTCATTATGGATGATATTTGGTACAGCTCACCAGTTTCTCCAGAGAGATACTATACCAGAGCTAATTTTAACGAAAAAGCTTGCCCGAATGCAGTTTTTGCTGCTGAACATCTGATTAATCTGCCAAATTGGCTCAATATTTTTGAACTTGCCGAAGCTAGACATCTCATAAATCAATACGAAGTTAATTTAGAAGGTGAAAAAATCGCTCCCTTCACTACTAAAAAATCTCTTTCCGAAACTGAGGTAGAGCAAATCGATACACTTCGCCACGCCGCACCGCACACTAACTTCCTGCAGTCCAAACAGTGGTATGAAGTCAATAAATCTATCGGTCATAAGCCTATCTTTCTGATGTTTAGTGAAAAATCTTATTGTCTGGCTATTATTAAAGATGCTAAACGAGGTCGTTTTCTGGAAATCCCATGTGGTCCGATTCTCGATTATCACAATCGTGACGAACTAGAGTTTGCCATGGCCGAAATTTACCTCTATGCTAAGCAAAATAATTGTGTCTTTGTGCGTTTTCGTCCAAATCTCGAAGAAACTCCAGAAAATCGTGCGCTCATCGAATCGATCCCGTCGCTCTCTGCCTCCTATTTTCTTCACGCCGAAAATACCGTCTTCGTCGATCTCACTCAATCTGAAGAGGACCTTTTGAAAAACATGCGTCGCCAAACTCGCTACGAGGTTCGTCGTTCAGAGAAGCTGAATTTTAAGGTGAAAAA
>CALIXG010000116.1 GCA_938046495.1 uncultured Candidatus Saccharibacteria bacterium
TGACTATGAGTATAAAAGAACCTATCCAGACAGTCACGTCGGTACCACCACGCAAAACCTCGGCCAAACCGAAAAGAAATCTTCCGTCTACACCCCATATAATTTCAATACCTCTATTCATAGCTACATCGAATCCTCCGAAGGGGGAGTCGGTTTCCTCGGCGCCCGAATTAGCATTGGTGCCAATTATGGCGTCGCCCCGCGTGCAAACGAATTAGTTTCCAAAACTCCTTACGCTACCCATACCCGTGAAGATCAAACCGTCAAGGTCTATGAAATGATCGTCGACGAGAATTACCCAGAATCTAAGCTCCAAGAGCAGACCGTCGCGAATGGCAACATTTGCCGTGGCTCCGGTATCGAGCGTTGCAAATTAGTCGATACTGTCACCGGCCGTATCAATTCCGTCGGTAAATACACTGGTGAATTTCTCAATACCGACACCTACGATCGCACCATCCCAGACGACCTCCCAGGTGGTGGCCTCGGCAAGAAATATTGTACTCGCTCCGTGATCTGGCCAGCCGCTTCCCATGATTCAGACAGTAACACTGTCGAAAATAACACCAGTGGCTCCGCAATGAATGGCGGCAATAATCAATATCACATTTCCGCTGCCTCCTGCGTCACACTTGCCAAGAAGCCAAATTTCCAAGTTCTCGGCGGTGGTTTCTATACTAACGGCACGATCAAAACTGCTCTTTCGGAAAAAGCCGTCGGTGGTGGCCTCGGCGCCTACCCTTCTGCTGAAACCCGATCTTATGGCTCCTGGGATGAATTCGGCGTCCTCGCTGCCGGCAAAGTTCTAGGCTTCGGTTCCGGCGCTGCTATGAGTTATGAAGAAGGCTATAATTTTAATCTTCCTCGTGGTGGTACTATACCTTCATTGGTCCTACCGGCCCGAATTCAGTAGTCTCAGGCATTAGCAATATTAGCCACATGACTATCGCTAACGATAAAAATGGGCCAGGCAATTCCGGCATCTCCCGCATCGGCTCCGCCGTTCTCGCCCGTCTCAAAGCTCGTTTCCGCGATACTATCATTCGAAATTCCTCTAATACCATCACTAGTCTCACTTCTAATGAAACTTCCGCGAAAAACTATCTCGGCCTCTCCCAGCTATACCACCAGGGAGACACCAGTCTCAGCGCCATGAATAGCACCGCCAATTTTTATCAGTTCGATCGTGGTGGTAACCTCATCGCGAGGAGCAACACCACCGGCCAAAAACTCATGAATACTCTCGCCATGTTCGTGGACGGCACTCTCACTATCGATCGCAATATCAATATCGCCCAAGAAACCTACAACGCCGTGGACGATTTTCCACAAGTTCTCATCTTCGCCAAGAAAATCAATATCACCAGCAATGTCACCAACATCGATGCCTGGCTAATTCTCGACGAAGATTACGGAGACAACCAGATCGACACTTGCTCCGATAACCACTACCCGAACGCCCTCTCTTGCAGCGAAACCCTCACCATCACCGGCCCAGTCTTCGCTAGAAAACTCATTCTTAACCGCACCGCCGGTTCCCACACTGGTGGCGGCCGTGCTGGCGCCCACCCACTTCAGACTGGCCCTACCGGCACCTACTATGCCGAGGGCTCCATCCACCCAGCTGAAGTCTTTACCCTCCGTGCCGACGCCTACTTCTGGGCTTATCGCCAGTCCCTCAGTGGCGGCCAAGCCTACATGGTCTACTCCCGCGAGATCGCACCAAGGTATTAGGAAAGCATAACTCGTCTTTGCGAGATCGCCCCAAGGTATTAAAACGCCCAATATACCCCACAACACCTCGAAGATATTCGCCCACCCTACATACACAAAATCACTCCAAGATACTAAAATCCGGATTTTTCTCTATACAAAATCCACAAATTATGTCATAATATATAGAATGTTAAGAACTGGAAAAAAATTTAGTAAACCTTCACTTTCACGCGTCATTAACGGCGACGTCACCCTGAAAGAAATTGATACCAAAAAACCACGCCACCGTCTGGATCACTTTTTGGTTGAAAAATACCCAGATTACAACCGCAATACCTTACAAACTTTCATTAAATCTGGTTATGTCACGGTTAACCAAACTCCAGTCACCAAACCAAACACCGCGATTAACCAAGAGGATATTATCGAACTAAATCTTCCAGATTTTCTCAAAAACCCTAACGTCAAAGCTTCTGCTATCGAAAATCTTAAACCGAAAACCATCTACGAAGATAATAATGTTATTGTCCTCGAAAAACCAGCTGGTTTGCTTAGTATGGCCAAAGGCGCCGTTACGTTAGAGCCAACCCTCGAAGATTACGGTCTCCTCGTCCACCGTCTCGACCGTGATACTTCCGGTGTAGTAATTTTAGCTAAAAATCCAGAAACTCAAACCCTACTTCGTAAACAATTCCAAGATCGCAAAACTCATAAAACCTACTACGCTATTATCGAAGGCGCGCCGAAATTACCTGCTGCACGCATTAATTTACCAATTCAACGCAACCTCAAACATCCAACCACTTTTGTTGTGGAAGCTGGCGGTAAAGAATCTGAAACTTTCTACGAAGTTAAGGCTACCAAGAAGTTTGACCTCGCCGACGTTCAGGAAATTCAAAAACTTATTCAAAATCATTCCGACTATTCTGGTAAAGAATTCAAGGCAGGGAAGACCTACTCTCTCGTGATACTACGTCCAACCACTGGTCGCACTCACCAACTTCGCGTCCACATGAATTATCTCGGCACCCCAATTGTTGGCGACCGCGTCTATGGTTCAGCCAAACCAAACACCACCGATCGTCTCTATCTACATGCCGCCTCTCTCGAAATCACCATTCCAGAAAGTCGTCGTGTCACCTTCACTACCAATCTTCCACCAGAATTCCAAATCTTTAATCAATAGAACACTTAAAATTCAATTCGTAAAAACCCGCAACCTTAGCGGGTTTTGCTTTTTCTAAACTAAGTTAACCCTTCTAGCGGGTTTTGCTTTTTTCTAAACTAGACTACAATAGAAGTATGTATTTCGAAAATCTTTCAGAAATCCCTACCCTTGCTGCCGCCTATTCTTCTACGATTTTTAATCTTGAAAAAAATCCTAATATTCGCGCCACCTATCTCATTGAACCAGATGAAAAAGATAATAATAAAATCCCCGTCGAAGCCATTCGTGAAATTTTAACTCATCTGAACAGTATTCAAACCTCAGATATTTTCGTCGTCATCAATCAAGCCGAGACTCTCACCCCCAGTGCCACCTCCGCTCTCCTTAAGACCCTTGAAGAACCGAAAAACCATTACCACCTCGCGCTTTTTACCAAAAATCCCAACCGCCTACTCGATACTATCCGTTCACGTTCCGCTATTTTTAACCTCAAAGAGAAGAATTATCTGAAGGCTGCACTCGAAGCCGACCCTAAAATTTTCGAACTCGCCAAAAAATTACTCGTGGTAAGCACCAAGGATCTCCCCGCCCTCGCAGACGAAATTATTAAATCTACCCCGAAAACCAACCCCAATTTTTTCTATCAAATCCTCGATACTACTATTGAACTAGCCGAAAAATCTTACTACAAAACCAAAAATCCTATCTTCCTCCAGAAAATCTCCGGCCTCATCGAGACCAAACGCCTCACCTCAGATTTTGCCGCCAACAAGAAACTCCAGCTCATAGCTAACCTCCTGTAGACTTTTATATCCAGCTCCAGTCCATAGCCAACCTCTTGTAATTTTTTATATCTACTTCCACCATAAGACTAATTCCGTGCACAATAAACGTCATCCATCCACCACTTTCACTCCTCAAAATTTTGATGTTTTAAGCATTTTCATGTATAATATAAGATATGCTAGGAATTTTCCTCATCTTACTTTTCGTAATTTTTCTGATTTTTTTCGAACCAAAAATCGAAGCCAGGCTCAAAAAACCGGCTCCAGAAAACAAGAATTTTGATGCACAAATGAAAAAACTTTGGGATATCGCCAAAGTCAGTATGAAAGAACGCAAAACTCTTCGTGCCGAAAAAGCTCTGCTTACAATTTTAAAATTTGACGAAACCAATGCCGCCGCCTACAACCGTCTCGGTATTCTTTATGCCAAATCACAAAATTACGACGAAGCCATCGAATGTTTTGAAATTGCCCAGTCTCTCGATAGCAACCCATCTTCTCTACATAACGTAGGCCTCATTTACCTCGAGACCGGCGCTTATGAAAAAGCCAGTATGGCCTTTCAGCAAGCCTTAAAACTCGAAGGTGATGTGCCTGCTCGTTTTATCGCACTCGCTAAATCCGAAGAAAAGCTTGGCCACCGCAAGGCTGCCGTCGAAGCACTTGAATCCGCCTATGCTCTTGATCATTCAATTTCCACCCTTCGCCACATCCTCAGTATTTACGAAGATATGGGTGATGCTGAGAATATTCAAATCGTCACTGCTAGAATTGAACAGCAAGTAGCAGAGGATGAATTGAAAAAGAAACAAGAACTAGCCAAAAAACAAAAGCGCGCTATAATTAAAAAACCAGTTCATACAGCGAAACCAGCTAGGATTTTTTATCCAAAAGCCAAAAAGACTGCTACTAAATCCAGCGGATCTATTAGTCAAACCAGCACCGAACGCACCATTCAGGATGCCAAACTGAGTACTACTGCCATTTCTCGCACGGCGGCCACCCGCACCTCTACCCGTCGCCGCAAAATGATTCAGTAGCACCTCGTTATCCAGCTCAAAGTGTTGTGAAGATCCTAAACTCATGATAGAATAAAACAGTACTAATTGTACGCCGCGTTAGCTCAGTTAGTAGAGCAGCCGCCTTGTAAGCGGCAGGTCGTCGGGGCAGAGCCGACACGCGGCTCCACGGATGAAAATTCGTGAAAAGTTTACTTTTCAAAGAATTTGAAGAAGTGGTGCAAGTGTGCTTTTTGCGCACGCGGCTCCACGAGGAGAAATAAAAAATAGAGTTCAATCGAACTCTATTATTTTTTTGAAAAGTAAAATTTAGAACTTGTTCTATAATTTTATCTTTCAAAATAAATAATGCTGAACGTAGTGAAGTATTTTTATTTCGACGAATGGCCAAGTGTACCATAGTACACACCTCTACCTACCCATCACTCTCCTCACATATCCCGCCGCATCTTTCACCATTCTCTCGCAATGGCCATACCCTTCATCCACCACCAATTTTGCTTCCGGATATATCTTCGGAATTTTTCTTTTCGCAAGCCTCAAATCTGAATCTTTTTCTCCATAAGAAAATATACAGTTTCTTTGCAGCTCAGTACTCATATTCGGTAATCTCACATCCGAGCAGTCTCGCACAATATTTTTTATACTCAGAGGGTTCATCTTCAAAAATCTTTCCGCCATCACCTCCCCAGCTTGGCCTCCAAACAATTTAGACATTTTCCTTACCGCTAGCTTCGGATCTTTTAGGCCTTTCTTCTGTTTCATAAGCATTATCTTAGTCATTAAAAACCCGCCAAATCTCGAATTTTCATAAAAACTTACACCCTCGAAAAACAATCGGTTAAACCTAATTTTACCGCGATTTAACACCCCAAATAATACCACTCCACCCAGCGATGCCGCAAAACCCAAATCTATCTTAGTTACGCCATGTTTTAATAAATATTGCGTTAAAATCCGTGCCTCTTCCGCCGCACTTTCATACACCTCACCAGCCGCCTCACCATGCCCCGACAAATCCGGTATAATGAATCGATATTCATCCGTCACCTTCAGAATATTCTCCACCAAATATCTCTTCATCGACTCGCTCGAGGCCAACATTGGATGTATTAAAAGCATTACCTTTGATTTTTCTGGATACAAATCATGTATCACCATAAAACATTTCCTCCTTACAGAGAACAAAAAGCTCCAATCTTGACGATCGGAGCTACGCTTGTTTCATAAAAGGATGCCATTTTTGTTAGTCAAGCTACATGATAAAGACCCTCTCGGATCGCCAAAAATCACACTTATCATAAATCTCTCTCCCAAAATTTATTTTATAATGGCATCCTTAATTCTATATTAGCACAAACAAAATAAAATGAAACAAAAATCTGAAAAATTCCTGAAAAATCTCTTCCGCTAGAGTGGCTTAAAGACACATAAATTTTATTTTATCATAAACATTATCAAAATTAATAAAATTTTTACATTTTTCTCATCAAAAGTTATAATAAATCTATGGAAAATTCTACACCTCAAAACGCTAAGTCCACTAACAAAAAACGCGCCCAACTCGCTTCACTTCTAATTCTCGCTACTCTAGCCATTCTTTCGACCATTGCCGTAATCGTGATGCCACTTATGAATAAAAAATCCTCAGATACGTCAGCCGAATCAAGCCTAAATGAATCAGCTGAATCCACTCAGACCGAAAATACTAACCAATCAACCTCAAAACAATCCCAAGGAACCGAATTCGCCTTTAATCACGAATCTGATATCGACCTCGGTAGTAATAAACCAAATATCTACATCTTCTGGGGTGACGGCTGCCCACATTGTAAGGCTCTCGCCAAATTCATTTCAAAGCTACCAGCTAAAACCAAAGACAAAGTTAATATCTACTCCTTCGAAGTTTGGGGCGACAAAGACAATAAAAGTTTTATGAAGAATTTTGGTAAATTCTTGGATCAAGACGTGAGCGGTGTGCCATTCACTGTTATCGGGGATAAAATTTTCGACGGTTATAGCTCTGGCGATACCAAAACCGACCAGCAAATTCTCGATGCCATCAACACTATCATTAAGAACCAGGGAAGTACCGACCAATACAAGCTCTACAAAAAGGCCTAGCTGACAGATTGACATAACCATTAAAATGTGGTAACATATTCTTGATACATTTTGATTTTTGTTGTATGTTCACGAAAAGGGGGGAACAAAATGAGTACATTTTATCAGCAACTTGCAGTTTTAGGTTTCACTAATTTGCCAAGAATGTGGCAGTGGATTATCGCACTTATGCTAATTAATTCACTAAGTGCCGCAATTCTGCGTAAATCACTCATCACCGCTACTACGCGCACTCACACCGTGCGTCATGGCAAGGATGATGGCAAAGCAGATTTTTTCCAAATCTGCGGAGTACGGAACTCTTCCATCAGTGCATTTGACTATATTCTAGATCATCTGCACGACGGCGACGGCGTTTATGCACTCTGTTACAGTAATTTTGGTTTTGACGTACCAATTTACATTACCGCCATGCGTAGAGCTATTGTTCGACGCAATAGGGAATTCAAACGCCTCAGCCGCACCACCATTGGTCATTCCATTAGTATGGGCGACATCGTCATCCATAAAATGGAAAACAATTTCGATACAACCTTCAGTCTGAATCCTTGCACCTATGGATTTTT
>CALIXG010000117.1 GCA_938046495.1 uncultured Candidatus Saccharibacteria bacterium
TTTGGTAGATGGTTATGGTTATTTTAGGCTTTTTACGAGGGACTGGAACTGCTCGCCGCGGTCACTGAAATTTTTGAACATATCAAAACTGGCGGCGCCTGGACTCATTAAAACAATGGCTTCTTTTGGGCAATTTTTAGAAATCGGCAGGCAGAGATCGTAGTTGCTCGCGACCAGTTCAGTTTGAGCTTCGGCAAGTTTCCTTGCGATATTGACGGCTTCTTCAAGAGTTTCGGCAAAACAATATTTTTCGGGATCTTCATCCTCGGCGAGGCGAGTTTTGGTTTCACCGATGAGGATGATTTTCTTGAGATTTTTGGCGGAAAAGAAGCGCTGTTTCATCTCGGCGAGATCAAGCCCGCGATCAAAACCTCCGGCGATTAAGAAGGTAGGATAATTTTCAAAGGCAGCGATGGCGACATCGGCGGCTGGGAAGGCGGAAGAATAATTGTCGTCATAATAACGCACGTGATTGAGTTCGCGAACGAATTGCAAACGATGTGGTAGACCTTGGAACTTATGAAGTCCGGCGGCAATTTTTTGGTAGAGTTCGCGATTTTCTGGCAGGAAAAGCTTTTCATAAGAGACATTAAGTAGGGCAAGCACGGCCAAAATGGCAGCTTCGGCATTTTCGCGATTGTGTTCGCCAGGAATTTGTAACTGATCAAGTAGAGTGTTTAATTCTTCGAGATGGGATTTGATTGGATAGGAGAATTTTTGGCCCTTACTAAGTTCGCCGATGGTTTCAGAATAAAGATTGTTGGCGTAATAAATGCAGGAATCTTCAGCGGTTTGATTCAAAACGATATGAGATTTGGCATCGACGTAATCATCGAAATCTGGATGACGGTCGAGGTGATCAGGTTCAATGCGCAACACTACGGAAATGTGGGGAGATTTTTTAAGATCCCAGCACTGGAAGCTACTCATTTCGTAAACTACAATATCTTTTTCGGTGATTTGGTCGAGTTCGAGGATGGCTGGATTGCCGATATTGCCAACCAGGTGGACATGTGCGAATTTTTCGGAAAATTCACGCAGAATTGAGGCAATGATGGAGCAGGTAGTTCCCTTACCTTTGGTGCCAGTAACGCCGATAATTGGCGCTTTGACGTGCTCGAAGAAATAATTAGTAATGGTGGTCCAATTATCGATGAGATGAGGTGATTTTTGCTTGGCAATATAGTATGGGTGGACAGAAGGACTGCGAAAAACCAGGTCAAAATTTTCTAGACCAAAAGAATCTAGATCTTCATCGGTGAATTTCTCGAAAAAGGTAATCTCGTCCTGCTTAAAATATTCCGCGACGGCGTTACCTTCCACCCCTTTACCTAAAACTGCAATTTTCATAAGTCTATTATAGCACTCTGATCTGGTTTGATTTTAGTTAGAAAACTAGACAATTGGCCAGCTGGTTGATGATTTGTTTTTCGACGGAGCCGACGGCGACCATAGCGTGAATGCCAGAGCCGGCAAATTCGCGGGCTAGTTCGACGATCAGAGGTTTGTTGATTTGTTTAATGATATTTGGGAAATTATCATAAAATTCGACTTTTTCGGTCATGAAATAATCGTCGGTGTAATAATCAGAAATCTGACTGACGGTCTGAGCCCCCATTTGATAACGGCCGAGAGCGTAAGTCTTCACGGCTTCAATATCAGCATCGGAAATATCGCCGTTTAGGGCCTTAAGCATCTCAAGTTGGATGAGGGTGAAGAGCTCTTCGGAGGTTTCGAGGTTAACTTCTCCGTCAAAGTCCCAGGAAGAATAATAATTGGTACTATTAATTCCACTGCCCATACCATAGACTAAGCCACGACGGCGGGCTTGGCCGAAAATACGACTGCTCATAGTGCCATTTAGTAGGTGGTTGAGAGCGCCCATGGCCTGAGTTTCTTCGGTGGAGAGGCGTCTCGGAGTAATCATGGAAAAACCAAAGGTGATATTACTGGCGTCTTTTCGCTTAATTAGGACGGCGTTAGAAGAGTGTAACTCATCTACGGGAATTTCGAAGCGTTCGCCAGGATTTAATTCCCAGCTTTCGAGGTTACGAATAATTTCTTTTTTGCGATGCTTGGTCTGACCAGCAATAATAAAACGCATATTGTTCGCGGTGTGGGTGCGGCAGTAATGCTCGTTAATGTCGTCAAGGGTGATGTTATTAATGGTAGATAGACGTTCGCGGAGATTTAGGACGTTTTCGCCAATGGCTTTTTGGAGACGTGGCCAGAGTAAGCGGCCATAATCGTTCATGTAGCCGGTGAGTTCGGCGCGAACATTGCCTTTTTCACTTTTTAATTCCGCGTCGTTAAATTTAGGTGAAGTAATGGCGACACGTTTAAGGTCTAAAATACGGTCCCATTCAAAATCCGCACATTCGGTTTCGTAACAAACAGAGTAGTCGGAAGTCCAGGCGTTGTGATAGGCACCGTTCTTAGTGAACTCTGCTTCGTAGGTAGATTCATCAGGATATTTAGCGTTAGCGCCAAAACTGAGATGCTCAACAATGTGAGCAATCTCGTAGAGCTCTGGGCTTTTGGCGAAGCGCATACCGCCACGAAATTGGACTTTCATGTTCATGACGGAAGCACCCGGTACGTCAATTAAAAGACCTTTGGCGCCGTTTTTTAATTCAATTTCTTCAATGGAATGTTTCATGTTTAACGGCGGCCGTGCTTTTTGTTTTGACGTTTAGCTTTTTTCTGTTTTTTGGCTTTATTGCGCTTTTCGCTGAGACTAGCGGATCTGGTTGGTTTTTTGGTGAATTCGTCATCAAGATTCTTTTCACCAGCTTCGATAGTGTTAACGCCGCGGTTGGTGGCAGATTCAGCCATCTTGGTGAGCTCAGTATCATATTCTTCCCCGTCAATCGTGTCGGTGGCGACCGCTTCTTGTGGGGTGATAGAAAGGAGAATCTTTAAAACTTCTTCGCGGAGATTCTTTTGGAGTCCTTCGAAGAGCTTTTGAGATTCAGTGCGATATTCGACTAGTGGGTCACGCTGACCGATCGAGCGCCAGTGGATACCTTCACGGAGGTACTGCATGTTTTCAAGGTGTTGCATCCAGAGAGCGTCGAGAACCTTGAGATAAACTTCGCGTTCAATCTTACGCATGACATCGGCGCCAAATTCAAGTTCCTTGGTGGCGTAAGCTTCTTTGACGGCAAGAGTGGCAAGCTTGGCACGCTCTTCTTCTTTACGTTTGAAACCGATTTCGATAATTAAGTCGCGATCAAGATCGAAAACAGATTGGAATTCTTTGATGAAATTACGATTTACACGGATGCTTTCGGCGGTTAAATCAGCCACGGCTTCCTTGATGAGGCGATTAATTTCGTCAGAGATATTTGCCCCTTCGAGAATCTTGCGACGCATGAGATAAACGATGCGACGGTGGCGATTAATGACGTTGTCGTAT
The DNA here is from genome assembly GCA_938046495.1 of uncultured Candidatus Saccharibacteria bacterium. Lineage (GTDB taxonomy): Bacteria > Patescibacteriota > Saccharimonadia > Saccharimonadales > Saccharimonadaceae > Nanosyncoccus. Next base: position 3,419 of record CALIXG010000117.1, read on the forward strand.
TGCACCACGTTTTTACGGGAATCGAAATTGAAACCTTCGATGCGTTTCTGAGCCGCTTCGAGCATCTTGGTGACGCTGCGGTTTTGGATTGGGGTATCTTCGTCGATACCAATACGGTTAAGTAAGGCGCCAATTTGATTGCCTTGGAAAATGCGCATAAGATCATCTTCGCAAGAGACAAAGAATTGGGTGATACCTGGGTCACCTTGACGACCACCACGGCCACGGAGCTGATTATCCACGCGGCGACTATCGTGGCGTTCGGAGCCGATTACTACCAGACCACCAAGTTCTTTGACTTCATCGGTGAGCTTAATATCGGTACCACGACCAGCCATATTGGTGGCAAGAGTGATGGCGCCTTTTTGGCCAGCTTTTTCCACGATAGCAGCTTCACGTTCATTATTCTTCGCGTTAAGTAATTCGTAAGAGAGTCCGGCTTCGTCGAGATATTTAGCGATTAATTCGTTCTTCACGATGCTGGCGGAACCAATCAAAACTGGTTGACCTTTTTCGTGGAATTTCCTTACTTCTTCGACGATCGCGCGGAGTTTACCAGCTTCGGTGCGGAAAATTAGATCGTCTTTATCGATACGGATAATTGGACGGTTAGGTGGAATCTGAATTACGTCGAGCGCATAGATTTGCTGGAATTCTTCTGCTTCGGTGAAAGCGGTACCAGTCATACCGGAGAGCTTATTGTAAAGACGGAAGAAATTCTGGAAAGAGATAGTGGCTAGAGTCATGGACTCTTCTTTAACCACGACGCTTTCCTTAGCTTCGATAGCTTGGTGGAGGCCTTCGCTGTAGCGGCGACCCTGCATGAGACGACCGGTGTTTTCGTCTACAATAATAACTTCGCCGGAATTAGTGACGACATAGTCGCGGTCGCGCTGGAAAACTACCTGAGCGCGTAAAGCTTGATCCATGTGATAGACTAAGCGGGTATTATCGGCAGAATAAAGATTGTCGATACCGAGCATGCGTTGGACTTTTTCGATACCAGCATCGGTGAGTGAGACGGAGCGGTGTTTTTCGTCGAGTACATAATCGTCTGGACCGAGGTGGGAGGCAATTTTGGCGAATTGATAATAAGAATCTGGATTATCGCCAGCAGGAGCAGAAATAATCAATGGAGTCCTGGCTTCATCAATAAGAATCGAGTCAACCTCATCGACGATGGCGAAATTAAGTTCACGTTGGCGGAGGAAGTCAACTTCGTTCACCATGTTGTCACGAAGATAGTCGAAGCCAAATTCATTATTCGTACCGTAAGTCACATCGGCTTGATAAGCTTGCTTTCTGGTACAAGGTTTCAAGTGTTGCATGCGTTCGTCAGTATGTTCTTCATTAATATATTCTGGGTCATAAAGGAAGCTGGCATCAGCAATAATTACACCTACACTCATGCCAAGGAAGTGGTAAACTGGAGCATTCCAACCGGCATCACGCTGTGCGAGGTAATCGTTCACGGTGACAACGTGGACACCACGACCAGCTAAGGCATTTAAGAAGGATGGTAAAAGGGCGACTAAAGTTTTACCTTCACCAGTTTTCATTTCAGCGACATTACCTTCGTGGAGGACGATACCACCGATCATTTGGACATCATAGTGGCGCATGCCAAGGACGCGCTTAGTGGCTTCACGCACTAAGGCGAAGGCGTCTGGTAAAATTTCGCTTAGAATTTTAGTTTCGTTACGTTCAAGTTTTTCCGATTTAACAGAGGTAGACTGCTTTTTGGTACTGTCAGTAGATTCAGCTTTTGTCTCAGATTTTTTGGCTGAAGCTTTCAGTTTGGCACGAGCGATATTGGCTTCGGCCTTCTTATTAAGAGTGTCAAGACGTTCTTTTAGGATGTTGGTTTGAGCCTTAAGTTCGTCGTCAGACATAGCTTCGTATTTTGGTTCGAGGCTATTAATGATTTTGACGATTTTACGCATGCGCGCGAGATTGCGTTTGGCTGGGTCACCAAAAACACCCTGCAAAATACGGGTAGTGGTGGTTTTATCAGCTAATTTATCGGTTGGCTTGCGTTCTTTTTTAACTTTTGGAGCCTTAATTTTAGCTTCCTGAATTTTTTCAATTTTTTTCTGAGACATAAACAGTCGAAACCTCCAAATCGGAATAATATTATAGGGATATTTTATCATAAAAAATACATGTTTTTAAGAGAACATGTATTTTTAATTAAGTTTTAGTCCGGGAATTTTAGGCTAAAATTAGGAATTAGATTTTTTGCCAAAAATGCGGGAGAAAACGCCACGACGAAGGTGTGGGGTGCTTTCAATTTTATAACGACGAATTTGGCCCATTAATTTAGCTTCGATGATGTCGATACCAGCGAAGATGTTAGAGCACTCATCTTTAGCGGCGATAACTTTACCACCTGGAATTTCCATGGCGGCAGAAATTTCGTATTTATTACCGTGAGAGCGACCTACTTCGGTGACGACGATTTTGGCAACGACGTCTTTTTTGCTGCCGTGTGGCAAGTATTTATCGAGTTTACCAATGCGTTTGACGGCGTATTTGTGAAAACTATCTTCGATTTTGTAGTTGCTACCACTAATTTCAATTTTTTCGATCATAATTTCTCCTTATGATTATTATAACATGTCGGTGCCGAGGTACGGCTGCAGTACTTTAGGGACGCGAAGTTTGCCACCCTCTTCGGCGAAGTTCTCAAGCACGGCTACCATGGTGCGGGCAAGCGAGATGGCGGTGCCGTTTAAGGTGTGAAGCACTTCAACGGTGCCATCTTTGCGGCGGACGCGGATATTGAGTCCACGAGCTTGGAAGTCGGTACAGTTCGAACAGCTGGTAATCTCACGGTATTTTTGATCAACTGGAGACCAGTATTCAATGTCGTATTTTTTGGCAGCTGGTGCACCAAGGTCACCGGCGGCGATATTGATGACATGGTATGGGATGCCAATTTCTTGCCAGATTTCTTCTTCAATGCCACGAAGTTTTTCGTGAATTTCTTTGCTTTGTTCTGGAGTACAGAAGGCATACATTTCGAGCTTGTTAAATTGATGAACGCGGAAGAGGCCACGGGTGTGCTTGCCGTAGGCGCCAGCTTCCTTACGGAAACAAGCGGAGAGACCGGCATAGAAGAGTGGGAGCTTATCTTCGTCAATAATTTCATCCATGTGGTAACCAGTGATAGACATCTCGGCAGTCGCGATGAGAGCGAGGTCTTCCCCTTCGATGTAATATTCATCGCTCTGCTCAGAGCTACGTGGGGCAAAGCCAGTACCTTCGAGAACGCGAGAATTGACTAAATCAGGTACATCCATGAGAGTAAAGCCGTGTTCAACGATTTTCTTAATGCCGAATTGAATCAGGGCATTTTCGAGCAGGGCTAGACCACCTTTGACATAATAGAATTTTGCACCAGCAACCTTGGCGCCACGTTCGAAATCCACCCAATCACGAGAGATGGCGTAGTCGAGGTGATCGACGCCGGTAGTTTTGCATTCACCCCATCTTTTGACTTCCACGCTGGCCGATTCGTCACCAAGTGGCACATCGTCAAAAATCACATTAGGGACGGTTTTAAGTTTAGTGTTTAATTCTTTTTCAAAATTAGAAAGATCGGCTTCGAGAGTGCTGAGTTTTTCTTTGATTTCCTTACCTTTGGCGATTAGCTCGTCGCTAGGTTTGCCATTTTTCATTTTGGCGGTATTATCATTGCGCTCTTTGCGCAAGGCTTCAACTTGTTGAAGGAGAGTCTTTCTTTGGTCATCCAAGGCGAGAATTTCATCAAGATTGACGTTTTTGTACATTTTTTCTTTGATGGAATGTTCGACGAGCTCTTTGTTGTTGCGGATGAAATTAATGTCCAACATTTTTACCTCTTTTCTTTAATAATTTTAGTTAACGATTTTAAATTCTGAATTATGCGTGAGTGGAAGATTCGGAGGAATCTTCAGAAGTATTTTCAGAATTGGCGCGGCGCTTAATGATTGGGAACGGGACGGCCTCGCGGCCGGAGACGCCTTCAAGTAGCCAGAAATTACGTTCGGAGTTACCCCAACCACAGGCTGGTGGCATACCGTACTCGAGCATTTCGACGAAATCTTGGTCGAGCATTTGAGCTTCACTGTCGCCACCATCACGCATGGCTTGCTGTTCTTTGAAACGAGCGAGCTGATCGAGTGGGTCGTTTAGCTCAGAATAACCATTACCCATTTCGGTACCAGCAATAATCGGATGGAAACGTTCGGTGACTAGAGGATTTTCTGGAGAAATCTTAGCGAGAGGCGAGAGTGAAAGAGGTTCTTCAATTAACCAGAATGGTCCGCCAGATTTTTTGCGAATTAGCTTCCAGAGATTGTCAATGAGGCGTGAATCGGCCTGTGCGGTAGTAACTTCGACGCCGTGTGTTCTTAAAATTTCGGTGATTTTAGCGCGATCTGGGTTGAAAACGTCAATGCCAAATTCTTCACGAATTAGGTCGGCGTATTTGATGCGTGGCCATTTATTAGAAAGGTCGATATCGAAGCCATTAACCTGGAATTTAAGAGTACCCCAAGTTTTTTCGGCGACATATTTAATCATTTCTTCATAAAAATCCATGCCGTCTTGATAATCTTCGTAGGCCGCATAAGATTCAAAGGCGATGTGTTCTGGTAAATGTTCGTCATCGACACCTTCATTGCGGAAACGCGGGCCAATATCGTAAACTTTTTCAAAACCAGCACCAATTAGGCGTTTTAATGGCAATTCTTGGGAAATACGAAGGTAAAAATCTTCGCCAAGTGCATCCATATGGGTGACAAAAGGTGTAGCGTCCGCACCGCCGGTGGTATGTTCGAGGACCGGGGTGTTCACTTCGATAAAACCGTGCATATTCATAAAATCACGGGTGGCTTGCCAGAATTTGCTGCGACGCACCATGCGCTCACGAACCTCGGGGTTAACATTCATATCAACATAGCGACGACGATAACGTTCTTCTTTATTGGTAAAACCATCGCGACCTGGCATCGGGCGAAGGGTCTTGGTGAGAAGCTTGACGGCGTTAGTGAAAAGTGAAATTTCGCCAGTTTGAGACTTACCGACGAGACCTTCGGCTTCGATAAAGTCACCGGTATCGAGAAGCTTGAGCTGTTTGGTGCCGATAAGACCTGCTGGAGTTTCGTCTTGTTTCATAAAAAGTTGAATTTCACCAAAATAATCACGAATTTTAACAAAGGCGAGCTTACCAAAGCTGCGAATGGCAACAATGCGACCAGCAATAACGACCTGTTTGCCATCGAGTTTTGCAAAATTATCCAAAATTTCAGAAATCTTGGTGTTGCGATCAGAATGAGAAGGATAAGGATTGATTCCCATCTCCTTTAAGGTGGTAAGTTTTTTAAGTCGTTCGTTGCGGTAGTCGTTTAATGTAGCCATAATTTTTCTTGTTGATTAGATTTTCATAATTTCGGCTTCTTTAGCCTTGAAGAGTTCGTCGATTTTTGCACTGAAATCCTTGGTGAGGTCGTCAATTTCTTTTTCGCTACGCTTCTTAATGTCTTCGGAAAGGTCTTCGATAGATTTTAATTCTTTTCTAGCGTCATCGCGGATTTTACGGAGAGCCACCTTAGCTTCTTCGATCTTTTGGGAGGTGGTTTTGACAATTTCCTTACGACGTTCTTCGGTGAGTGGTGGCACTGGGACGCGAATTACGCGACCGTCATCGGCTGGATTGAGATTGAGGGTTTGATCGGCACGAATTGCATTAGAGATACCGGCAATGGTAGATGGGTCAAATGGGGTGATCAAAAGCATGGTTGCATCAGCAATGGTGACATTAGCTACTTGATTAAGTGGCATGTACTGACCGTAGGCTTCGACCTTGATGCTGGAAAGCATGTCTGGATGAGCGCGACCAGTGCGAACTTTTTTGAGTTCCTGTTGGAAGCGATCGATGACGGCTTGAAATGCAATTTTATATTCGGTGTTATCAAACATAATTTTTCCTTATATACTTATCTATATTTTATCACATCAGAGAGAAAAATACCCCTGATTCGGGGTATTTAACTTTTAGAGTGAATTCTTGAATTCTTCGAGGCCGATAAGCTTGGTTTCGCCAGTCTTACGGTCGGTGATTTCGACTTGGTTATTCTCCAAGGTTTTTTCCGAAATTACTACGCGGTAAGGGATACCAAGAAGTTCAGAATCGGTAAGTTTTTCACCGATGCGCATATCGCGGTCATCAAGAAGGATTTCTTTACGGTGAGCATCGTGAAGCTCGTTGGTTATTTTAGCGGCTTCATCGCCAAGACCGATCAAGTAATACTTGAAAGGTGCGATGTTTTCTGGCCAGACAAGGCCTTTTTCGTCGGTAAACTTTTCAGCAATAACACCCATGACACGGGAAACACCGATACCATAGCTACCCATGAAGACGGTTTTCTTTTCGCCGTCCTTGTCGTCGTACTTAAGACCGATTGGATCAGAAAATTTGTAGCTAAGAGTAAAGATATTACCAACTTCGGCGGCGGCGGTAGAATGAAGGTCTTCCTTTTTAACGCCGAGGTCATTTAGAACTTCATCGATTACGACTTCTTCGTTCAAGACGATGGATTTATCATCGTTAAAGTAGATAATATCCTCGCCAACTGGGGTGATGGTCTGGAATTCGTGACTATACTTAGAGAAAGCACCACCAGAAGCATAGGTTTCATAGGTGCAATCACCGAGGCCGAGACGGGTGTAAATGCGTTTATAGGCCTCTTCGACTTCGTGATAGAACTTCTCGTGAGACTCTTTGTCGGTCGAGAAGCTATAGAGGTCTTTCATAAGGAATTCGCGAGTACGTAAAATACCGGATTTGGCACGAAGTTCGTTTCGGAACTTGGTTTGGAATTGGTAGACGTAGACTGGGAGGTCCTTGTAAGAAGAAATGTATTTGGTCATTAAATTGGTGAGTGGCTCTTCGTGAGTAGGAGCGAGACCCAATTCGCCGCCGGCATTAAGTTTGGTTTTGAACCAAACATCGATGACATCATCACGCCAGCGATCAGTTTTGACCCAGGATTCGGGGTTCTGAAGCGCAGTCATTTGCATCTCCTGACAACCGATCGCATCGAGTTCGTCACGGATGATGTCTTGAATTTTGTTTAATGTGATCAATCCGAGTGGTAAGAAGTCATAAACACCGGCCATTTCCTTGTAAATATAGCCAGCGCGGATGAGAAGTTCAGCGTTACGGCTGGTTTCTTCTTTTCCTACTTCACGGAAGGTCTTGATAAATGATTGACTTAACTTCATCCTTCACCTTTCCTGTTATAAATAATAATATTCTAATTGTATCATAGAAAAATGAAAATAACAGAGATAAGTTGACATTTTTTGGGGCTTCGTGTATTTTTTAATGAAGAATTATATTAAAAGAAAGATTGTATTTTTTATTCCTATGAAAAAAACAGTAAGTTTAACTCAAGATGGTAAGAAAAATCTTGAGAATGAGTTGAAAAGTCTGATTAAAATGCGCCCAGCGATTGCGGATCGTTTGGCGACTGCACGTTCTTTTGGCGATTTGAAAGAAAATCAAGAATATTCGGACGCGCGTGCGGAACAACGCCAAGTGGAAGGTCGTATTTTGGAGATTCAAGATATTTTGAAGAATGCCGAAATTATCAAGGTGGCGAAGAGTGGCAAAATCGCGGTAGGTTCGACGGTAAAAATCAAGATGCTTGGCAAAGAACATACTTATTCAATCGTGGGTGCCGTAGAGGCGGATCCATTAAATGGTCGTATTTCAGATATTTCACCAATTGGTAAAGCTTTAATTGGTAAAAAAGAGGGTGACGAATATACCCTACCAAATGGCAACAAGGGTGAAATTCTCGAAGTTGCTTAAAATTGGATAGATTAAAAAATGAGGCCGGGTGGCCTCTTTTTTATCATATTTACTTAATCTAGGATAGTGCTAGACAATAAATAACATGTAAAAGGCAATGGCGTTTTTGAGGATATGTAAAATAATTCCAGCATAAATCGTACCCGTGGTTTCGCGCATCAAACAGGCGACCACGCTGAGGGTGAAGACATCTACGCCGACATTCCATTGGCCGTGAAGAAATCCAAAAAGAACAGAAACGATTAAGATTGAGGTAACCAGTGAGTGTTTTTTTCGAAGTTTGCCATAGATTAGTCCGCGGTAGATGACCTCTTCAAGAATCGGGCCGGCTACTACTAGGGCGAGAGCCGCTAGAATTTTACCAGATGGTGAAATCAAGGTGGAGTAAAGCAATGGTTGGTTTTCGGTGAGATTGAACCATGGAAAAATAGAAAAAAGTGCGGTAAGAATGGCAGAAAAAGCGAGATAGCCGAAGAAGCCGGTGAGCGCGAGTCCGACATCAGAGAAGGTGACTAAATTATTCAAGCCAAGCTCATTACGGGTGACGGGAGTCTTAAGGGGTTTTATGTGCTTAAAAGTGAAGAGGAAAAAAATAAAACTTAAAACATAAACCAAGACGGAGAAGATGGTGGCGATGAGCGGGGTTTTCAGGGTCTCGGAGCTAATAATGACCAGCATCGGTACACCCACGATAAATTGCGCGGCATAAAAAGTAATAACGGCTAAAATCGGAAGATAAACGAGATCTGAGCCGGATTTTAGCGATTTGATAATTTTACTTGAAAATGAAGATTTTGATGTCATATTAATGGAAAATACGAATTAGATCTAAAATCGTGACGAGAATAAACATAGCAAAGAGGAAGAGGAAGGTGGTGGCAATAATTTTCCCTTCTGCCTCAGTGGAAAGCTTTTTCTTGATTAATTTTGAGATAGTAATCATGGTCCAGCGGCCACCATCGAGGGCTGGAATTGGCAGAACATTCATACAGGCGAGGGAGATGGAAATGATGGCGGTGAGGAAGAGTAGTTCGGTAAGACCAGCGCTAACAAAACTTGGGAAAATGACTCCAATAATGCCGACCGGGCCAGAGACGGATTCACCGGCTTTCGCGAGTTCTTGTTTGCCAGACTCTTTAGCTCCTTGATTGCCAGTGATTTGTTTGGCGACTCCAGAGAAGAGATTCTTTACCATATCATAAAGACCCCGGAAAGTTTCGCCAGTAATTTGAGCGGTGGTGCCAAGGCCGATGAGAGGAGCATCGATTACAGAATAACGCGCGAGGAATTGGCCATCCATGCGCATAGAAATAC
>CALIXG010000118.1 GCA_938046495.1 uncultured Candidatus Saccharibacteria bacterium
AAAATAAAAATCAGGACGAAGAAGCATCACTAGAAAAGCTTTTTCTAGAAGCATATGCCGAAACCGATGGAGATAAATATGTAAATACACTAAGGGATCGACTTTACTTCATTTTCAATAACTGGGAAGACGTCGTGAGAGATGAAGATTTTCCGGATACCTTACCAATAAGAGGTATGGATAGAAGTTGGCAGAATACTTTTAGTCTTTATTTAGGTGAATTGGAATTAAAATATCAAAAATAAGGGAAACTATAATCGATTTATATTTCGGGTAATTTTTGACTTATTTTTACCGTAAAAATGACAAAAAATAACCCTCTATTAATCTAAGGGGTCATAATGGGCGTTCATAGACTATAAGATATATTAAAAAATCTTATAAGCCGTTTTGGTGGATCTTACTGGGCTCGAACCAGTGACCTTACGAATGTGAATCGTACGCTCTAGCCAACTGAGCTAAAGATCCATAACTTCTCTATTATAATATATCTTTTCACTTTTCACAAAAAAATAAGGCCAAATGGCCTTATTTTAAACTTAAGCTTCAGCTTTTTCTGCTTTTTTCTCAGCTTCTTTCATCTGCTTAGCGGCTTTGTTGGCGAGAGCCTGTTTCAAAGCTTCTGCCTTCATAGCACGAGCCTTAAAGCGGTCAACGCGACCTTCGGTATCGATAATCTTCTCTTCACCAGTAAAGAATGGGTGAGAAGCCGAAGAAATCTGAACCTTCACGAGTGGATATTCGTTTCCATCGGTCCACTTGATAGTCTCTTCGCTCTTAGCGGTAGACTTAGTCAAGAAAGAAAAGTTCGCAGCGTCATCAGCAAAAACCACAAAGCGATAATCTTTTGGATGCAATTCTTGTTTACTCATAATTAGTCATCATTTTATCAGATACTCGCGGTTTTTTCAATAGGGAATTAGCTTTACAGATTCCACCTCTTATGTTAAGATAAAAAAGTAATTAATTTAATGAAACAGCTTCATCCGTTTTCCTGAAGACAAGATGAAGTGAAGGGAAAGGAAAACATGTCCAAAACTATCGACATGAAAGAACTCCTCGAAGCAGGAGCTCACTTTGGTCACAAGACCTCACGTTGGCACCCAAAAATGGCTCAATACATCCATAGCAAGCGCCAAGACACTCACATTATTAATCTTGAAAAGACCGTAGCTGGCCTCGAAGAAGCTCTCGCTCTTACCAAGAAAATCGCCAAAGACGGCAAGAAAATTCTTTTCGTTGGCACCAAAAAGCAACTCAAAGCCATTGTTAAAGAAGCTGCTGAATCTGTCGACATGCCATACGTTACCGAACGCTGGGTTGGTGGTACTCTTACTAACGTCGAAACCGTTAATCGCCAAATCAAGAAGGTTAAAGACCTCGAACGCCGCATGAAGACTGGTGAACTCGAAGCCCGCTATTCTAAGCTCGAAGTTCAACGCTTCCAAGAAGAAATTGCTGTTCTTAACACCCGTTACGGTGGTATCAAAGATATGACCGATCAACCAGCCGCTATCATTGTCACCGATGCTTGCGAAGATAAGAACGCCATTAAGGAAGCTAAAACTCTTCACATTCCAGTTATCGCTATTTGTGACACCAATGTCGACCCAACCGATATCGACATCGTCATTCCAGCTAACGACGATTCCACCAAGACTGAAAAGCTTATTCTTGATTACTTTGTCGAAGCTATCAAATCCGCCAAAAACTAATTTTCATCTATTAAGGAGATAAAAATGGCAGAAATTACCATTGAAAACATCAAAAAACTCAAAGAATTGTCTGGCGTAGGTCTCACCGACGCTAAAAAAGCTCTTGTCGAAGCCGATGGCGATTTCGACAAAGCCCTCAAGGCTATGCGCGAAAAAGGTCTTACCAAGGCTGAAAAACGTGGTGACCGTGAAACCCGCGAAGGTATCGTCGACGCTTACATCCACGACGGTCGCCTTGGCGCCATCATCGAAGTGAACTGTGAAACTTCTTTCGTCGCTAATACCGATGAGTTCAAAGATCTTGCTCACAAACTTGCTATGCAAGTTGCTTCCATGGCCCCACTTTACGTTTCCGAAGAAGATATTCCAGCCGAAACTATGAAGGCTAAAATGGAAGAATTCGAAGCTAACTTCAAGGGTCCAGAAAATATGAAGGAACAAATCCTTTCTGGCCAAGTCAAAAAAGCTTTCTCTGACAAAGTTTTGATGCTTCAACCTTACATCCTTGACGATTCTAAGACTGTCGCAGAATTCATCAAAGAAATGATTGCTAAAACTGGTGAAAACATCACTGTTAAGCAATTCAAGCGCATCGAACTTGGCGTCACTGAATAAATAATTTATTCAAACCTGAAAATAGAATAGGCGAAAAACCTATTCTATTTTTCTTGTGCTAAAATAGATATATGAATATTTTATTTGGTGCTTTTATCGGCCTTATCGCCCTCACATTACTCGTCGTCATTCATGAATTTGGCCACTTCATTATGGCTAAAAAATCCGGTGTCAAAGTTAACGAATTCGGCATCGGCCTCCCCCCACGCAAGCTCGCCTGGCTTCACCTGCCGGCTAAAGAAGTTCAAAAATTCTATGACAGTCTTAAGTCAGAGTCTAAGGCCAAAGTTAACCAAAAACGTCTCCAAAAACTTCTCGCTATGGGGAAGGACAAGACTAAACAAGATAAATATGTCTGGTTTTTCATTCCTAGCACCGAATATAAAAATAATCCACTATATAAACAAGATTATCTCATTTTCAGCATCAACCTCCTACCACTTGGTGGTTTTTGTACCATGGATGGGGAATCAGACGCTGAAACCAAGCCCCATACTTTTGGCGCCACGAATTATCTTCAAAAAACCGCCATTCTTTTCGGCGGTGTTACCATGAACTGGCTTTATGGTATTTTAATTTTTACTATTCTTGCCATCACCGGCATGCCTCAATTTATGAATAATCAATTCAATATCAATGAAAAAGCGCATTTTACTATGCCAAAAATCTATATTGATAAAATCATCGAAGATTCTCCAGCCAGCCATAGTACTCTGAAGGCCAACACTATTATTCATGATGCTAAGGCTAAGAATGAAGATAACTGGAAAGTACTAACCTCTACGCTTGAAGTTCAAGATTTTAATAAATCCCATCTCGGTCAAACCGTAATTTATCGTACCTTCGATCCAGTCACCAAAGACACTAGTGAACACGAAGTCACCTTAAATTCAGGGGACAATTCACCAGCTCTTGGCATTTCCATGCGGATGGATGGTCAATTTCTTGCTCGCTATTCCATTGTCGATGCACCACTCATCGGTCTTGGTACCACTGCTCAAATCACTAGTGAAACCTTCCGTGGCCTCTACGATATGATTCGAAATCTTTTCTCGGGAATCGCCAAGCAAATTACCGGCAACCAAGAAACCAGAGAGTCTGGCAAACAAGAACTTGCCAAAGCTGGTGAATCCGTCTCTGGACCTGTCGGTATCATTGGTGTAATTTTCCCAAGTTTCGTTAGCGCTGGCCTCACCGAACTACTTTTTCTCACCGCCATCATTTCCATCTCTCTCGCCTGTATGAACGTTCTACCAATCCCAGCCCTCGATGGCGGCCGCTGGACCATGATTACCATCTCTAAATTAATCAAGAAGAAACTTTCTACTGAACTTGAAGGTAAAATCATCGCCTCTACCTTCCTCTTCCTCTTTGCTATGTTTATTCTTGTCACGATTTTAGATTTAATTCGTATCTTCCATTAATATGCCATCAAAAACTTCATTTTCAAGCAAACTTGTCAAATTATTAAAATCTAACATAGACTTAATCTATCTTCCAATCTTAGCCATCATCACCTTTTACGCCGCTCAGTTCATCGTCGGGGTGCCAATGCTAATTATTCTTGGTTCCGACACTCTAAAAACACCACTCATTGCTACAATTTTTTCCGTCTTGGTCTATTCCTTAAGTTTTATCTTTCTACTTTTTACCTTAAAACATATAAAACCCCTTAAGGATCCCGTCACCCGTAATGAACTTGGATTCAAGGATTTAGTCACTTTTTCAGATATCGGCCTCGCTATTGTCGGATTTTTCGGCTATCTAGCTTTTTCTGCCATCCTTACCGCACTTTTTTCCGTTTTTCCATGGTTCAATCTTACAGAGCCTCAACCACTCCTTTATTCAACCCTAATCTCACCACTTAACAAAGTCTTTGCGGCCATTGCCCTGGTAGTAGTTGGGCCAATTCTCGAAGAGGTTATTTACCGCGGACTCATCTACGGCAAACTTCGCAAAAAACATTCTCTAATTACTTCGATTTTGATCGTTTCCATTCTCTTCGGCTTTCTCCATGGACAATGGAACGTCGGCGTCGACGTCTTCGCACTCAGCGTGGTCGCCTGCTTGATGCGCGAAACCACAGGTACGATTTATGCTGGAATTATTTTACATATACTAAAAAACACCATTGCCTTTTATTTTCTTTTTATGGCCTAATACTAGCCTTAATTAAATAAATATATTAAAAAAGAGGCCGCTCGGCCTCATTTTTTAAAATAACCAAAGTTTAAGCAACTTCGAGAATTTCACCCTTGTTGC
>CALIXG010000119.1 GCA_938046495.1 uncultured Candidatus Saccharibacteria bacterium
GTGAAAAAATGGCGGAGCTAGACGAGAGGGCGCGAGTAGATATTATTGAGTTGTTTGAAAAACAAAACGAATTAAGAAACAAAATCGAAAAATTAGTGACGGAATTAGCCAAGCAAACCGTAATGGGAAAAAATTTTCATAAAAAAGAACTTTTTCTTACAACCGATGAGAAAGTGGCGCTAGAGGTTTTAAGAGAGATTTGCTTAATGCATGAATATAGCCTGACTCGGAAGCAGCTGATGGATTTTCTTTCTGCAATCAAAACCTATGCGCCACATAAAAGATTTAACTTACCGAAGAACCACTTTGTGACAATTCTAAAAAATTACTTTGAATTTAAATAAACGACAATTTGATTATGGTTTTCTAGTGAAATAACCTGGGCGGCCATGGGCTGGGTCGTCGATGCGGAGCCAGGTTTTATCCGCAGTCGAAGGATCAGGCAAGAAAGAACCGGCACCACCACGAAGCTTCCTGCGATTTCTAAACATATTAGAAAAATTTGTAAGTTGCGATGTGTTGAAGTCATTATTAACATAAATTTTTTCTAGCTTATCTGACACTGCACTATGATCATGAAATATTGCAAATGTGAAGCTCATAGATTCAACTTTTGATATATCAAAATTGGATATGTCAAGTATCTTGAGACTATACATATTCTCAAACATATAGCTCATATCCGTCACCTGTGAGGTATCGAAGTTAGAGAGATCAAGGGTGATGAGATTAGGCATGTTAGCAAACATAGTGTTCATATCCGTCACATTGGAAGTATCGAAGTTAGAAAGATCAAGTGAAGTGAGCTTTAGGCCCTGAAACATATCGTGCATATCCGTCACTTTGGAGGTGTCGAAGTTAGATAGATTGAGTGTTGTGAGATTATACATGAAAGTAAACATGCTGCTCATATCTGTAACCCTGGAAGTATCAAAGTTAGAAAGATTAAGTGAAGTAAGGTTAGACATACCATAAAACATAGTACTCATATCCGTTACATTCGATGTATCGAAGTTAGAAAGATCTATATCTAGAATGTCTTTCATTTTGTCGGCTGGAAAGATAATACTATTATAGTAAAACATTCTACTACTATCTTCATTCAAATACACTTTCTCTGGTTCAGTATAATAATAAGCCGTCTTGTCTGCTGGATCTAGCCAGAGCTTAATTTCATAGTCAGATTCTTCGTCTTCAATATTCACGGCGTTCATGGAGATAGCTGGCGCTACTGTGCTCTTCTTAAAATGCTCGATTTCATTTGTCGCGGTTTCCAAGGCTTTTAGTTTTGCATTAAAATCATAACCCTCCGTCATAACGGCTTTTGGCGTATATGGATTAGAAACTACCGAGATAATGAGCTTGTTTTCATAATTACCTGGCTTAAGGCTACTATTTAACTTCATACCAAGCTTAATAGTGTGGTTTTCTTCATCGGCAGATTTTTCGGTTGTATGAATAAGATTGGCCGGTGTGGAAAGTGCTGGGATAGGATTAAAATTAGTATTTGTATTGAAACTATAACCCCAGGTATTGGCAGGAAGATTAGAGAGAGAAGATACTGAAGAGATGGAGCTGATTTTTGTGGTGATAGCAGGGTTAGTATTTAATAGAGCCGTTTCATCGGTCTTAGAACTAAGAGTGGCGGTATAGCCGGTCTTATTAGTAGTTTTTACCTTGAGATTTATTGCATGTTCAGCTGTCTCGGAGCTAGATTCAATAACCTCAGTGCCATCAATAGCCGCAGTATCTTCATTGACGGAAGCTGAAAGTGTAGCCTTGTATTCCGCAAATGAATTATGGCTAAATGTAAAATTTAATAAAACCGACACAAGACCGATAAGAAGCATAAAAATAATGCTTTCCGGTCTACGGCTTAAGATATTAGACTTTTCTCTCTTCATGATATTTTTATTTTAGCATAAAAGGAATAAAAGGAGGAGATGAGTTACTTGAAAAGATTTTTCAGACCACCAGCGAGATCGGAAGGGAGAAGAATGACGGTCTTTTGGGATGGGTCGGTACTGATTTTTTCAAGGGTTTGAAGAGTACGAATATTGAGACCGCCTGGAGTTTGAGCCAGTAAGCTAGCGGCTTCAGCCACTGCGGCAGCCGAGGCCTTTTCACCTTCCGCCGAAATAATCGCAGCACGACGTTCACGTTCAGCTTCAGCCTGCTTAGCCATAGCGCGCTTCATATCGGAAGGAAGTTCGATGTTTTGGAGCTTCACATTTTCAATATCGATGCCCCATTTATCAGTTTGGGTGTCAACGATTTCCTTGATTTGGCTGGAAATTTTGTCACGCTTAGAGAGTAGTTCATCAAGATCGAAATTACCCGTAACATCGCGCAAAGCAGTTTGAGCAAAAGTCGAGGTGGCGTAAGCATAATTAGTGGTTTCAAAGACAGCTTTCTTAGCATCAATCACACGGAAATAAACTACGGCATCGACATTTACCGTGACGTTATCCTTGGTAATAACTTCCTGCTTCGGCACATCCATCGGGGTAGTACGAACATCAACGGTGCGCATAGTATCGATGTAAGGGATAATTACATGAAGACCCGGCTCCATGATGCGGCGAAAACGACCGAGGCGCTGGACCACGCCGCGCTCGTATTGATTAACTACGCGAATTCCTGGAATCACCACAAATAGGGCGATTAGAACTAAGATTAAAATTGGCATAATAACTCTCCTTTTTAGTTTCATTTTAGCGATTTTGAGGAATATTGCAAGGGAGAGAAAAAATCGATAGACGGAATAGATAGACTAGGTTATATTAGAGCTAATAAGCAAAGGATTTTTATGATAAAAACCATTGGCATTGTCTCGCTTTCAGGCGGAGTATTAGGTGAAGATTTTATTAAATTTGAACTTGAATTAATGGAAGATCGCTTAAAGCGAGATTTTGGTCTTTGCTTCAAGTATATGGCCAATGCAAGACGTGGGGAAAAATTCTTAGCGGAACATCCGGAGGAGAGGGCAGCGGATCTAAAAGAGGCTTTCTTAGATCCGGAGGTAGACTTAATCTGGACAGCGCTTGGCGGCGATGATACTTTTCGTACAATTCCATTTCTGATGAATAACGAATTTCAAAAAATTGTAGAAAATAATCCTAAACCGTTTTTAGGTTTTTCCGATACCACCAATAATCATTTAATGCTTTACAAAATGGGCTTAAAGACTTTTTATGCGCCTTCGCTTCTTTCCGATGTGGCTGAACTTGGTCCGGAAATACTACCTTACACAAAATACTGGCTGGATTTGCTCTTAGGTAAATATAATAAACCTATCAAAATTTTACCGAGTCAGACTTGGTACGATTCTAGAACTAGTTATACAGAGGATCAATTAGGGGTTCCACGAATTAGCCACCCTGAAACCCATGGATTTGAATTCCTTTACGGCCATAAAACTATTTGTGGTGAATTACTTGGCGGCTGTCTGGAAAGTCTTGCGGAAATGATTACGGGCGGGAGATACGAAGATCAATTAGAGATTTATAGCAGATTTGAAATTTTCCCAAATGAAAAATTTTTCTTGAAACCAGTGAGGAGCGTCCCACCCCAGAAAAAGTCCTGGCGATGATTGACGCACTAGAATCAAAAGGTGTTTTTCGCCAGGCAAAAGGCTTGATTGTTGGTAAGCCACAGAATGAAGTTTATTATGAGGAGTATCGTGAGATTTTTCAGAATTTAGCAGAAAGATATAATTTACCGACAGTTTATAATCTTAATTTTGGCCATGCAGCTCCGAGATTGGTTTTGCCATACGGTCGAAAAATGAAAATTAATTTTACGAAACGCGAAATCACCTTACCTCACGGATTAATGGGATAAAATGGTTACCTACAAGATAATTTACGATATCACCCAAGATGCTTATAACTGGTATAATTCCCTGAATAATTTTGGCGGGATAAAAAAGTTAAAAGACGCTCAGGATATTGAGATAGCAGAAAAGATTATTGGGTTAAATTTTTCGGAAGCAAAGAAGATTCTGATTCCCTACCTTGAAGAAAGAAACACACGAATCGAGATGGCGCCGGAGCGATTTAGGCAAATCATGAGTGATGAACTAAATAAAAAATTTGAGCTAGCGATTAAACGACTCGAAGAAGTGACGGAGCATCCCCTAGCAATTAAAGATTGTGCGAAAAATCGCGCTAAGGAAATTCATAAAATTTCACCAGAGGCAGTGTCACCGAGTGAGGATTTATTATTCTTGATCACGACTTTTCCAGCGATGATCGTTTATTATGAGGAGGGAGTGATTTTTACCTATGCAAAAATCGACAATGAATTATGGGGGATGCCACTCGATGGAATTTTGCATGAGTTAATGCATTTTCAAACTAATTATTATTATCGAGAAAATCCCGAATCTGTGGTTTCTAATCTTTCGAGAGGAGAATATTATATTCTGAAAGAATCTCTAACAGCCCTACTTGATGAATCTTGGAAACCAATTATGACTTTGCCAGATGCAAGTTATCCTGAATTTCAAGACCTCAGAAATAAACTGCATGAACATTATTCCAAATATCATGATTTTGACAAACTAATGGAATATGGTGCAAAAGAGGTAAAAAATTATAAAATGTGATATAATATAGGGGTAGCCTGTTATTTTTACAAAAAGAGGGGGAAATTGTATGTATTTTGACAGATGTAAATTACAAAAAATGTCCAATGAAATTACGTTGACGCTGAACGAAAGAATCGACAGAATGACGATTGTGGTAAAAGCTCAGTACGTACTGATTGGCCAGGATGAAAGGGGTAATTCCTATCAGAGTAATATCCTAAGATTGATCAATGATATGGCGAGAGGTCTTCTCAATCAATGCCAATCGACCATGCTTAGCCATCGGGTACAAAAAACTTATCACAGTATCGAAACAATCGCGTGGACGATTGAAGAATTCGATAATTATATCGAAAGTTTCAATGCTACCACAAAATTATTTCGGGATACCCTGAAGAAGTTTTGGCCAATGCGGAATTTCGAACCGGTGGCCACGGAAACTAAAATTCCAGCGGTACGAGCTAGATTTGAAAACTTAAGAAATGACTTAATTCAATCCAGTGAAGCAGGCTAAGAAATTTAAGGGACGCAAGATTTGCGCCCCTTTTGCTTTTTTAGAAAAATGTTATAATAATACAAAGTTATTATTAGGAAAAATAAGGGGTTTTATGTCTGGACACAGTAAATGGGCTACCACCAAGCGTCAAAAAGCAATTGTTGATGCAAAACGTGGTGCCGCCTTCACCAAAATTGGTAACCAAATCGCGATTGCTGCGCGTGCTGGCGCCGACCCAACCATGAATCCATCTCTAGCGATGGTATTAGAAAAGGCTCGCAAGGCCAATATGCCAAAGGCGAACATCGAACGTGCGATTGCGCGTGCCGCCGATAAAAATGCCGCAGCTTTGATTGAAGAAACCTATGAGGCCTACGGCCCAGCTGGGATTGGCTTGATTATCGAGATTGCTACCGATAACAAAAATCGTACCATGCCAGAAGTGCGCAATGCGCTTTCAAAGAATGGCGGCCGCATGGCGGATCCTGGATCCGTGATGTTCCAATTCTCACGTAAGGGTGTAATCTTTATTGAAAATAAGGGTGAAGATGCACTAATGATCGCTTTAGATGCTGGCGCAGAAGACGCTAATGAAACGGAAGATGGCATCGAAATTATCACCGAACCAACCGATTTGATGAAAGTACGCAAGAACCTAATTGATGCTGGACTTACGGTAGATTCAGCAGAATTAAAGTATCTACCAAACAATACCGTCGAGGTCGACGAGATGGATGCAGAGAAGGTCGACAAATTACTCGATGCGGTAGATGACCTTGACGATGTGATTAACGTCTTCACTAACGCAGCTTAATCTAGACTATTTCAAAAAGAGCCTTAGCGGGCTTCTTTTTGTTTGAACTTCATCAGGTTCCTTTTTGCTGGAGTTTTAGTAGATTTTTTGTTGATTTTCGATTGGTTTTTAGAGGATGATTTTTTACTTTACGGGGAAGAATTTTTCTGGTATGATAGTAAGTGGAAGGGTGGCCGAGTGGTTGATGGCACCGGTCTTGAAAACCGGCAAGTTAACGCTTCGCAGGTTCGAATCCTGTCCCTTCCGCCAGAAAGTGGTACCGTAGCTCAGCTGGTTAGAGCGTAGGACTCATAAGCCTAAGGTCACTGGTTCAATCCCAGTCGGTACTACCAAATGAAATTATGGAACGGCGATGAGCCGTTTTTTCTTATGTTAAAATGGTTACATGATAGCACACGTAGAAGGTACGATTGTAGAAAAATTCACCGGGCAGATTATTGTGGATGTGCATGGTGTGGGTTACGAAGTGAATCTTTCGGCAATTGATTTTGAGGAAATTAATGTGGGGGAGACTAAGAAATTTTACACTTATCACGCAGTACGCGAGACTTCGGAGGATCTCTATGGCTTTACTACCTTGATGGCGAAGAAGATTTTTGAAATGCTAATTTCCGTGAACGGGATTGGCCCGAAGGCTGGCATGGCAATTCTCTCTCTGGGGACGCCAGAAGAAGTACGTAACGCCATCGCTAATGCGGATAGCGGTTTTATTAGCAAGGCGAGTGGTGTAGGTAAAAAATCAGCGGAGCGCGTAATTGTGGACCTAAAGGACAAGGTGGGTTTGCCAAGTCATTACACGGGCGCAGAGATTCAGGTGAAGAAACCGGAAAATAATGAAGCGCTCGATGCCCTGATGGCGCTAGGCTTTAACCTAAAGGAAGCCACTGAAGCACTCAAAGAAATTGATGCAGATTTACCAGTGGAAGATCAGATTCGCCTGGCGTTAAAAAATCGTTAACACAGAGGTGAGTGCAAAAAATACCGAAAACAAAAGCCATTGAAGTGAAAAATTATTAGAAAAAAAATAGTTCCTAGCTGGAACTATTTTTATTAGAAATTTGATGTGAGATCTATTTTTCCAGATTTGGTACATTTAGAGTATCAGAAGAAGTGTCGGCCGGAACAGGAGCGAGGTCAGTTTTCTCAAGTGAATTGTCGGACTCTTCGGATGAAGTATCAATCTCTTCAGATAGAGCCTCCTTAACCTGACGGGTGCGATGATCGATATGGATAGTGTTCGGAGTAGCAGTTTCTGGCTTGGCTTCAGATTTTTGGTTTTTCTTAGCGGCTAAAATTTCAGAAAGCGATTTTTTATCAGTATCAGCTGGGACTTCACACTCAGCGTCGGCAGGAATTTCACCCTTCTCGACGTGAACATAATGAGTAATAATTTCAAGCTCATCAGTAGGCGTGTCGAGATATTTGAAAATATAGGTAGTTTCATCACCGATAGTTGACATACGGAGAGTACCAACTTCGAAGAGATGCTCGAAAAGACCGGATTGCTTAAAGGATACATCCTCCACAGAGACTAAATCGATTACATTCATCGCTGTATCAAAAAGCGAATTGGCGACACGTTGGATTAGGCGCTTATTAGTGACAAAAAGTTTATTGGTAGTATAAACATTAAGACTAATCAAGGTCGCGATCCAGACTGTACCAAGCACAATCGCGATAACCAAGAGGAAGAAAGCGCGACCACTGGCATCGAGTGCAAAGATGAAAGAATTGCCAGCATTAATCAAAATATAGAGTGAGAAGAGCAAAATACTGGCTAGACATGCTCCGGCAAAGATTAAGATTGGAATAATTTTAGTACGTTTAATTTCGAGAACAATTCGCTCGCCAGCCTCAAGAGAAATGCCCAATTTTGGATTATAATTTTTCTGCTTCATACGCTTCCCTGTTAAATTAGTTATATTATAACATATTTTCAGGTAATTAAAGAGAAGCGAGGTGACGCTTGGCTTTTTCGGTGACGATACGACCACGTGGAGTCTTCTCAATGAAGCCAAGTTGAATCAAAAATGGTTCGTAATAGTCTTCAATTGTAGTGGCTTCATCACCGGTTAGGGCAGCAATGGTAGTGAGACCAACGGGGCGATTACCATAATTATCGAGCATTAACTGCAACATATTACGGTCAGCCGGATCAAGGCCAAGGGAGTCAATTTCCATGAGACCGAGAGCCTGCGTGGCAATATTCAGGTCGACCGAACCATCACCATGGACGTCAGCAAAATCCCGTACGCGTTTCATGAGGCGGTTGGCAATACGTGGGGTAAGACGAGAGCGGGCAGCCAAGGTAGCAGTGGCTTCTTCGGAAATTTCCGTGCCGAGAATACTGGCGGTGCGAGCAATAATTTGACCGATTTCTGATTCATTGTAATATTCGAGACGATATGTGATCCCGAAACGGTCGCGAAGTGGCCCAGCCAAAGAACCGGTGCGAGTGGTGGCGCCGATTACGGTAAAGTGTGGTAGATCGAGACGCACTGAACGGGCAGCCGGACCCTTGCCGATCACGATATCGAGTTTGTAATCTTCCATAGCGGAATAAAGGATTTCCTCCACGGCGCGACGCAGACGATGAATCTCATCGATAAATAGCACATCACCGTTTTGGAGATTAGTAAGAATAGAGGCAAGATCGCCAGCGCGTTCGATAGCCGGACCAGAGGTGACGCGCAGATTGGAACCAAGTTCGTGGGCGATGACATTCGCCATGGTGGTTTTACCGAGACCTGGTGGACCATAAAGTAGGACGTGGTCCAAAGTAGTCCCGTCATTACGTTTTTTCACCGCTGCGATAGCGATCTTGAGATTCTTTTTCAAGCGTTCCTGGCCGATATACTCGGCAAAATTGGTTGGGCGAAGACTGACTTCTACTGCTTGCTCTTCCTGATCCTCCTCGTGCGATATATTGTCGATAACTCGCTCGATTGCCATAATCCTCCGTCTTTTGCTTAAATGCGTTATAATAGATTATACCATTAAGAAAGGAGTTAAATGTCCGATATTGATAAATCCAATTTTAAAAATAGTAAGACCTATGATAATCTAAAAACCGCTTTCGCTGGAGAATCGCAAGCTCGCGTAAAATACCAGTTCTTTGCTTCTCGTGCCAAAAAGGATGGTTACGAACAAATTGCTGAAATTTTCACCGAAACTTCTGACAACGAGAAAGAACACGCCAAACTTTGGTACAAGTACCTTAATGATGGCGCCGTAGCTGACACCAGAACCAACCTCGAAATTGCTGCCGCTGGTGAAGATTACGAATGGACTGATATGTACAAAGAGTTCGCTCGTATCGCCCGTGAAGAAGGTTTTGATGAAATCGCCGACAAATTCGATGGCGTCGGGGCAATTGAAAAAGAGCACGAAGAACGCTACCGCAAATTGATCAAGAATATTGACGACGATGTAGTGTTTAAGTCTGAAAAAGTTACCGTCTGGAAGTGTCGTAACTGTGGTTATACTTTTGTCGGTAATGAAGCACCTGAGGTTTGCCCAGTATGTGCACACCCAAGAGCCTACTTTGAATTGCGTGCAATTAATTACTAAAAGTAGTTAAAAAATGAACCTATTTACTTTTGTTCGGACCGCTCAAGGGCGCTTGCCCAAGCCTATGTCCTCAAAAAGCAAATAGGCTTCATTTTTTTATTTAATTGTGGCGATTCTTTTTGATGTAATCGTCTTCTTTTTCTAGTCTGGCGCGAAGTGTGTATTCGCGGCATTTGCCATTATTACAATCGGCGGAAATATAATTAAGCGAACTACCTTCACCATTAATATAAACACCATTCGGGTCGGTGAATAATTTAGGGTCCATAACCGTGAGATTTTCATCGGTAATGGTTTCTGGGTAATAGCCATTCTTGGCATAAAAACCTTCTTCGAGAGCATAATACATAGCATTAATCGCTTCCTTGCGTTGCTCATCACGATGCATGGCGTCGAGATTTTGCTTCTGCAGGAAGAAAAGAACCAAGGCGATCGAAACAAAAACTAAAACTACCACGAGTTCGATAAGAGTGAAACCAGATTTTTTGACTGTTTTATTCATACTCCCATTATACATGGAATTTTGGGTTTTCGCTGAGAGATTGGTATAATTTTAATATGAAAGCTACTAAACAATATGTCTGTCAAAACTGTGGCGCGCGTTATAGCAAATGGGCTGGCCACTGTAATAACTGCGATGCATGGAATACCATCGTGGAGGATTTAGTAGTTGAGGATAGTTCGGGTGCGGGGAAATTTGCTCTGGCGCAAGCTAAGAGCAGTGGAAAAACTTTGAGTTTTTCTAGTATTAAGGAAATCGCCGCTTCGGATGAAAAAGAGCGACTGAAGACTGAATTTGATTCCCTAAATGAAGTGCTGGGTGGTGGGATTTTGCGCGGTTCAGTGATTCTCTTTGCTGGGCAGCCGGGCATTGGTAAATCGACGATTTTGATGCAGATTTGTGCGAAGATTGCCAACGGTCACAAAGTGCTCTATGTTTCCGGTGAGGAATCGGCCGGACAGGTAAAAATGCGGGCCGTGAGGTTAGGGGCAAATTCAGAAACTTTAAGTTTTGCGGCTTCGACTTCTGGTAACGACATCGCGAAGACGATTGCTGATGGTGAATTCGAACTGGTGATTGTCGACTCGATTCAAACTCTGGCGATTAACGAAATTTCTTCGGCGCCGGGCACGGTTTCACAAATTACTAATGCAGGCAATTTAATTATTCAAGCCGCAAAAAAGACCGATACGGCGGTGATTATCGTGGGACATGTGACGAAGGAAGGGACCTTGGCGGGGCCGAAAGTTTTGGAACACTTAGTAGATGTGGTGTTAAATTTTGAAGGCGATCGCTACGGTGGTTTTAAGACTATTCGTGCGGTTAAAAACCGTTTCGGTTCGACCAGTGAAGCGGCGATTTTCGAAATGACAGAAAAGGGCTTGCAAGAAGTACAAAATCCTTCGGCAGCCCTACTGGCAGAGAGGCAAAACACGGATGGTTCGATTATTTTAGCGACCTTAGAAGGCACTAGGCCACTGCTGGTAGAAATTCAAGCTTTAGTTTCGACCACAAATTTTGGTTATCCGAAACGTGCAGCTTCGGGTTTTGACCTGAATCGTTTGAATTTATTGATCGCAGTAATTGAGCAACGCACAAAACTAAAATTAGATGATAAAGATATCTTCTTAAACGTAGTGGGCGGGATTAAAATTAAGGATTCGGCTGCCGATCTCGCAGTATGTCTTGCGATTGCTTCGGCGGCGGCAGGAAGAAAGCTTAGCGAAGAATATGTAGTGTTCGGTGAAGTGGGTTTGGGGGGAGAAATCCGCTCGGCTTTTCGACCGGATCAAAGAATTGCTGAAGCAAAAAAATTGGGCTTTAAGCACGCAATTGCACCAGCGACAATTCATGATAAATTCGTGATCCCGGTTAAAGATTTGCGCACTACTTTAATTAAATATGTGAACGAATAGGGCTAGATGAGAATTTTAGGAATTGACCCGGGTACAGGAATTTGTGGTTTTGGCGTGATTGAGGTGAAACAAACTGGTCGCGCCAAAATGATTGACAACGGCGTAATCGCCACGCCGCCACACACCCCACTTTCAGAGCGTTTACTCGACATTTACGAATCGATGCACGAAATTATTAAGCTAAATAAGCCGGATTGCGTGAGCATCGAAAAACTCTTTTTCACCAAAAATATTACAACTGGTATTTCAGTGGCGGAAGCGAGAGGGGTAGTGCTTTTGGTTTGCAAACAACACGAACTACCAACTTTTGAATACACACCAAACGAAATCAAAAAGACCATGACCGGTTATGGCTCAGCCGACAAAAAACAGATGCAGGAAATGGTAAAACTGCATTTGGATTTAACTAGCGTACCAAAACCGGATGATGCGGCAGATGCTTTGGCCGCCGCGATCACCCATTCTTTGATGCATCGGTTTTAGAAGATTTATAAATAAAAAACACCTGCAAGCGCAGGCGTTTTGTAAGCTAAGAACTACTTAGCGATGACTTCGTCGATGATCCCGTAATCCTTGGCTTCGTCGGCGGACATCCAATTATCACGATCCATATCTTTGATGATTTGGTCGACTTTTTTGCCGGTGTTCTTAGCGAGAATTTCGGCGAGGCGTTTCTTCAAGAAAATACCTTCTTTGAGCATAATTTCCTGATCGGTAATCTTACCCTGAGTACCAGAACTTGGCTGATGAATCATCACACGAGCATTTGGCAAGGCAAAACGTTTACCTTTGGCACCACAGCTAAGCAACATGGCACCCATGGAGGCTTGGAGACCGATACCGATAGTTTGGACGTCTGGCTCGATATAATTCATGGTGTCAATGATAGCGAGACCATCATAGACCGAGCCACCTGGAGAATTAATATAGAGCTTGATATCTTTCTTGGGATCTTCATGGGCGAGAAAGAGGAGCTGAGCCACTACGAGATTAGCAGTGTGAGCATTGACATCCTCACCGAGAAAGATAATGCGGTCATTTAAGAGCCTAGAGTAAATGTCATAAGAACGCTCGCCACGATTGGTGGTTTCAATGACGGTCGGGACGAGATAGTCTTTGGGGTTTAGGTTAGTTTGCATGGTAATTTCCTTTCCTTATTTTTGAGATTCGAGTTCATTAGAAACGGCGTTAGAATTAATCTGGTTCATCAGCTGATTTTCGAAAAGCACATGGTTATTATATTCGGTAATTTGCTGGTTTATGGCGTCGATGGATTGCTGGATACTCTGATAAGTAGCTTCATGACGATTGATGCGCGCTTTCAGAGTAGCACGTTCATTTTGATAGCGCCAACCAGAAATACTACCGGATTCGACACGTCGATTAAAATCCAGGATTAATTGATTTAAGGCATTGGTTTCATTATTGTAGGCCTCAGTTTGCTGATTAAT
>CALIXG010000120.1 GCA_938046495.1 uncultured Candidatus Saccharibacteria bacterium
TGAATTCTTTATCGTCTCATCTCGAGGGTAAAGTGGTACTCGATGTGTTTGCCGGTACTGGTGTACTGGGTTTCGAAGCCCTGTCTCGCGGCGCCAAGCACGTTTCGTTTATTGAAAATCACCGTGAGGTTGCGAAATTGATTCGCCAAAACGCGGAAAACCTCGGTGTGTCAAGTCAGGTGCGAATTTTTGCTAAAAAAGCGGAGACTCTGACTTTTGATAATCGCTTCGACATTGTTTTTGCTGACCCACCTTATGATAAAATCACCCCGAAACTGGCGGATTATCTCGCTACGCTTCCAAAGCTTGCGAAAGAATTTTTGGTTTTATCTCATCCGGCCACTTTCGACCCCCATCAACTCGATGCTGAAATTATTTGCACCAAGGCCTACGCCGGCTCCCGCATCACGATTTTTAAAGTGTAATTTTATCGTGTTTATGCTAAAATTAGCTTATGAATCTTCAAAAAATTTACGATTATTTTTTCAGTAATAACTATATGACTAAGATGCCGACTTTTGGTGAAGTCTTAACTTCCAATATTATTACTTTGCTTTTATTGTTAATTGTTCTCGGCCTTTATATTTCCGGTAAGGTTCTCTTGATGAAGAAAATTTATGGCGAGAAAAAGATGTGGCAGGGTGCCATTCCGGTATTGGGTTTGATGAAGCTTTATGATGCAGTGGAACTAAATAAGTTATTCGCTATCTCGATCCTCATCCCAGTAATTGGTTTAATTCCGTACTTTATTTTCTGCTACAAGCTACCTGCCGCTTTTGGTGAAAAACAGCCAGCCTTTCCATATTTAACGATTTTCTTCTCACCAATCATCATGCTGATGTTGGCTACTAATCAAAAATATGAATATCAATACGTCCGCGGTAAAAATGTACCATTCCAAGGTGCCTTTGCTCTGAATCGTGCGCAAACGGCGGCTCCCGAAGCCCCAGTTCAGCCAGTCTCAGAAGTTCCAACTCAGTCCATTCCTGAAGTTCCTGTCCAGTCAGTTGTTGAAACTCCGATTCAGCCAGCCTCGGAAGCCCCAACCCAACAAGTGCCATCTCAACCAGTCGCCGAGAATCTACCTCCTTCAACTTCAGAGGCTCTAGTTCAATCTACTCAGGGAACCTCAATCGAATCGCAAAATCCTACAGTTTCAGAAAATCAGGTTCAATCCAGCAACTTGAACAATCTCCAATAATTTTATATAATATCAGCATGCCCGAGTGGTGAAATTGGTATACACGTATGCCTTAGGAGCATATGCCTCACGGCGTGCTGGTTCAAGTCCAGTCTCGGGCACCAATCAAGTTGTTTACAGAAAAACTGCCATCAGGGCGGTTTTTTATTGTAAGCGCCTTAATGCTGAATAGTCTCTGTGGTCCATGATAAAATATTTACATGTCAGTTGTGATAAGCGAATATAAAGATACATTGCTTAAAAGATTCAAATCGGAAAAACAACGCTTATTGTCTTTTCTTCCAGACACCATCATTATTGAGCATGTAGGAAGTAGTGCTGTTGGTATTGGCGGCAAGAATATTATAGACATCCTAATTGGTGTTAGCGACCAAGATGAGATGCTTAGGGTTCGGGATATTTTAAAAGAAAACGGATATTTTGAAGGCCATGATTCTCACGGTGACAGGATTTTTCTCGCAAGTAGTAAAAATGAAACCGGAGATGGTGATTTTCATGTTCATATCTGTCCAATAACTTGCGATTCTTATAAAGACTTCATTCTTCTTCGTGGTTTTTTAGTATCAAATCCAGAAAAGAGCAAAGAATATTATAATAAGAAAATCGAGTTTGCGAATAAATCTGGTTTTGATCGTCAAAAATATAAAACATTAAAATCACAATATTTAGCTCGATTATTATCTGAAATAAAAACAAATCTTTAAGGAGATCTAGATGTGGGAAATGACTGAATCGAAATTAAGTAACATTATATCAAAATATCAATTGCCGATGGATGATTACTTAGTGGAAGTAGATGGAGCATTTGGAAGAGGTGAGTTTTTCTGGGTTATCAAAAATCAGTCTACTAATAAAAAATACCTACTAGTGAATACTTATTCTCATCATGGTATCGAATCTGAGCTTGAATGTTATCGTGAGGGTGGTTTTGATAATCTGGAGGCTATCCCAAGAAAAATTGAAACCTTAGAAAACGCAAGCGATGCGGATGATGAAATCTCTAAATACTTATTTGGAATGTATTCTATTTTTGAAATTTAATCATAAAAAGAGGAGTACAAAACGCTTTCAAAATCATCCAATTTATGGTAAAATAATCTAAATGAGTAAAACA
>CALIXG010000121.1 GCA_938046495.1 uncultured Candidatus Saccharibacteria bacterium
TCGTTTTGTTTTTCGAACAGCTTGATTATATTCACTCGCGCCGCGTCGTCTAGTTTTATCATCTTCTCTCGTACGCGATTGCGCAAATAATTTGCCTCGTAGTTGGTCGGGTCCTGTCGAAAACATATATTTTGTTCGCCAACAAATTTCAGTACGTCCCGTTTCCACATCTTCGAAATAATAAAAGTCCGCACGAGCTCGTCGCCATAAAAAGGCGTGAGTCCCCGCCAGCCGGTACCACGAATTAAGTTAATCGCAATCGATTCCAGGACGTCATCTAAGTGATGCGCGGTACAGAGAGTGCCACCCTCTTTTTCTTGAATTGTTTTAAGAAATTCGTAGCGTTTCTTGCGTGCCAATTCCTCTGAGACCCCCTCACCCAGCCCCAGTTTAGTTTCATAAAATTTCACTCCCAGTTTCTGGCATTTTTGGCGCACAAAATCTGCGTCCTCCGCACTAGATTTACGTGTGCCGTGGTCCACATGCGCTACGATAATATCGGCATGTGCATACATGACAAGAAGCGCCATCGAATCCACGCCACCCGAAACTGCCAAGATTAATTTCATGATTCTATTATACTCCATCCCATCTCTGTTATAATAGAGACATGAATTCCGCAAATATTCGAAATTTTTGTATCATCGCTCACATCGATCACGGTAAGTCCACTTTAGCTGACCGTATGATGGAAATTACTGGCACTGTCGAAAAGCGTCAGATGAAATCTCAGCTCCTCGACTCTATGGAGCTTGAGCGTGAAAAGGGCATTACGATTAAATTGACCCCAGTGCAAATGAAATACAAGGGCTACGAGCTCAATCTGATTGATACTCCGGGCCACGTGGATTTTTCTTATGAAGTCTCTCGCTCTCTGCAGGCGGTCGAATCGGCTATTTTAGTGGTTGACGCCACCCAGGGCATCCAGGCGCAAACTCTCGCCAATGTCTACCTCGCAATCGAGCAAAATCTCACCATTATCCCGGTGATTAATAAGGTTGACCTGCCAGCTGCGGATGTCGAGCGAGTATCTAGTGAAATTATCAATCTCTTAGGCTGTGATCTGTCGGAAATTATTCCGGTTTCCGCCAAAACTGGTCTCAATGTCGAAAAAGTCTTGGAGCGCATTATCGAATATGCTCCATCGCCGAACAAATCCTCTGTCGATGCTTCGCTCGAAAATTCCGCAACACTTCCTGCTTCCAATTCTGCAACGCTTCCTACTTCCACCCCTGAAACCCGCGCTTTAATTTTCGATTCTTACTTCGATGACTATCGCGGTGTGGTGCTTTATGTGCGTATCGTCGATGGCTCGATTAGCAAAAATGCCGCTATCGAAATGCTTGCTACCAAGACTTCCGGTATTGCTCTAGAGGTCGGTATTTTGAAACCAGAAATGTCACCCAAAGATAGCCTAAATGAAGGTGAAGTCGGCTATATTGTCACTAACCTTAAAACCACGCGAGAAGCGAAAGTCGGTGATACGGTTACTCTGAAAAAAGCTCCCGCCAAAAATCCTCTGCCTGGTTACAAAAATGTCCTACCGTTTGTCTACGCTGGATTTTTCCCAGTTAGTAATGATCAATATAAAGACTTAAAAGAGGCTATCGAGAAACTCTCGCTCTCTGATTCTGCGCTACGTTTTGAGCCAGAAAATAGTCCAGTCTTAGGTTTTGGTCTTCGCATCGGTTTCTTGGGGCTACTCCACATGGATATTATTAAGGAACGACTTGAGCGTGAATTTAAGCTCGACCTCGTGGTTACTAATCCTTCGACCAACTATGAAGTCACCTTAAATTCCGGTGAAGAACTCGAAATTAAGTCCGCGGCTAACCTTCCGGATGCTTCGACTATTGCTGAAATTCGTGAACCATGGGTGAAAGGAGAAATTATCCTCCCGGTTTCCATGATTGGTAATGTCTTGCAGCTTATCGTCGAAAAACGTGGTCTGCAGAAAAATATTTCCTACTTAGAAGATCGCGCGCTGATTGATTTTGAGGCGCCGATGGCTAATCTCTTGACCGATTTTTATGACCAATTAAAGTCTCTCACCTCTGGTTATGCTAGCTTTAACTATGAAATTAATGGCTATCGTGCGGAAGATTTGGTGCGTGTCGACTTTCTCGTGGGTGGTGAGAAAATGGATGCCCTAGCCCTGATGTGTCACCGCTCGGAAGCTGATGCACTTGGTCGCTCCATCACGAAAAAATTAAAAGAAGTGATTCCACGTCAAAACTTCGAAGTTGCTCTGCAGGCTGCCATCGGTGCACGCATTATTGCTCGTGAAACTATCGGTGCTTTCCGCAAGGATGTGACCGTGAAGATTCACACCGGTGACCGTGATCGTAAGGCTAAACTGCTTGAGAAACAGAAGCGCGGTAAAGCACGTATGAAACGTTTTGGTAAAATTGATATTCCATCCGAAGCCTTCACTGTGATGCTGAAACGCGACTAAGCTCGAATCTAAAATAGGCGCCCATCTCGCGCCTATTTTTAATTAAACTAAATAACTTAATTATTTTAACTTTTTCTTAATCTCTGCCAAAGTTTTTTCGAAAATTTCCTCTCGGGAGCCGCTTGCATCAATTTCAATCAAGAGCTCCTTCTCGCGGTAATATTCCAGCACTGGTAAAGTTTTCTGATTAAATTCATTTAGACGTCTCAGAAAAACTTTCAGGGAGGCATCATCTGCCCTCTGTTCGCGGCCGGCACCTACTAGATTTAACATGAAGCGATGAATTACCTCTGCCTTGGCTAATTTTAGATAAACCACCGCCCTTGTCGGATGTCCTGATTCAATAGTTTTTCTTAAAATTTCTTTTTCTTCCCCCGACCAACGCCCCACACTTGAGAGTATTAGTGGCGAATTTTTAAGTTCTGCCTTATCGAAATAGGGAAGCACGATTTCGTAAAATAAATCTGTCGGTGCGAGTGAACCATCCGCGGTCAAAGTTTGTTGGTTTTCTGCTTCGTATTGACGAATCATTGCCCCTGAAGAAAGCAGTTTTCCGTCGAAATAGGCCGCCAGTTTCTCGCCTACCGTGTCTTTACCACACATCGGTAGTCCAAAAATATTAATACTGCCGGTACCTAATTTTATTTTCAGTAAATCGCGCTCGTCCATTTTTCGCCCCTTTCCAATATTTTACATATTCTACCATGAATTCAACGCTTCGCCCACCACATTTTATGCTGAAAATTAGCACTCTTGAATTTTGAGTGCTAAGTGCTATAATTAAATCATTAATTATGAATAACGAAATTAAACTCACAGAAC
Organism: uncultured Candidatus Saccharibacteria bacterium; assembly: GCA_938046495.1. Taxonomy (GTDB): domain Bacteria; phylum Patescibacteriota; class Saccharimonadia; order Saccharimonadales; family Saccharimonadaceae; genus Nanosyncoccus. The sequence continues at coordinate 3,278 of CALIXG010000121.1, forward strand.
GTCAAAAACTCATCCTCTTCGCCATTATCGAGGAGTATGCTGATGTTGCCACCCCTGTTGGCAGTGTTACTTTAGCTAAATTATTCAATGTTTCTTCTGCCACCATTCGTTCGGAAATGGCACGTCTCGAGGAGCTGGGTTATATTACCTCTCCCCACACTTCCGCTGGTCGTATTCCAACCGACTATGGTTACCGCTATTACGTAAACTCGCTTTCATCTAATCCTCATCTGGGAAATTGCATGGAGGCCTCCACTCAGGATTCTGCCGCCTTTGATTCTGAGTCGAAAAAGTCAGCTTCAGATTCTATCTTAACTTCTGATGAATCTGCAGAAGCTCTCGAAATTATTGATTCCATTTTTAACCATTGGCTTAATCCTTCACCTCTTAAGGCTCTCGGTAGTGGGGACGAAAATGAGGGTCGCCGCAGCCTTCACGCTTTGGAGGTTCGTATTAATGCTCAGGAACGCGCTGATTTCGCTATTCGCTCGGCCGTCGATATGTTAGTTGAGTTAACCGGTAATCTCGGTCTTGCTACCATTGGTAACCAGCTTTATTATTCTGGTATTTCCAAACTTTTTTCTCAGCCAGAATTTGTTGATTACGAACGTATCCAGGCAGTCTCGAAGCTACTTGATAATCTTGAACCATGGCTCCACGAAGCCAAGCCGGGTGAACCACTGAATATTTTCATCGGTCACGAAAATCCGATTGGTAAAAACTCTGATGCTTCGCTTATTATTAGTAAATTCCGTTCGCCGTATTCCGATGATAGTTACATCGGTGTCCTCGGCCCTACCCGTCAAAATTATGCTAAAATCATGAGCCTAGTCCGCCATGCAGGTCGCTATTTGGAAAACACTTTGTAAGGAGAAAATATGTCAAAACCACAAGATGAAAACACTAAGTCAAATTTTAATTTCGAAAATTCTGAAGCTGAGAATCTAAATCAAGCTAGTCCAGAAGTGAATTTTTCGGATAATCTTGATCAATCTGCTGACCCTATCTCTGCAGAATTCGCCAATCTAAAGCAGCAAAATGCTGAATTTTTGCTTGATCTCCAGCGTACACGTGCAGATTTTGAAAATTTCCGCAAGCAGGTTGAAATGCAACGCGAACAAGCTAAGAAAACGGCTACTCATAGCACTATTTTGAAATTTCTCCCGCTGATTGATGACATGGGTCGCGCTATTTCCGCTCACCCGGAAGCGCTTTCTCCGGTTCAAAAAACTCTTGAAAAAACCATGAAATCCCTCGGTCTCGAAAAAATTGATGCCAATCCAGGCACGATCTTTAATCCCGAGCTTCACAATGCTATCTCTATGGAAGAAGGTGAAGGTGATCAGGAAGTTATCGCTGAAGAGTTGATTCCAGGCTATCTCTACCAAGGCGAAGTTTTGCGTACCGCCATGGTTAAAGTTACTCACCAGGCCTAAGTCATTTAGAAAATTCATTGAGCCGTGTCTCCGCCCGGCTCAATTTTTTACGCCCTGAAATCCCTTATCGCTTATGCTATAATATTTTATATGTATAGTGGTGAGCGCTTTATTGATTTAGACAATTTATTAGCTAGGGTCCGTTTTTGTAATTATTTGACGGTCGCCCAAATTTTCCTGCAAGATAATTTTCTCTTAGAATCCCCCTTGAAACCAGCCGACATTAAACCACGTTTGCTCGGTCACTGGGGTACTTGTCCAGGGATTAATCTGGTTTACGCTGCCTTAAAGGCTTATTTTGGTCAGCGTGATTTTACCTTTGTTTTAGGGCCAGGTCACGGTTTTCCTGCCCTCCAGGCTAATCTTTTCTACGATGGTGAATTAGCCAAGGTTGATCCTACGCTCTCCCGTGATTATGCCGGCCTTAAAATTATCTCCAAGATGTTTTCGCGCATTGGCGGTTTCCCATCCCATGCTAGCCCGGTCACCCCAGGGGTGATTTGTGAGGGTGGTGAACTGGGTTATTCGCTTGCCACCGCTTATGGCTCCGTACTCAATCGCCCTAACCATACTACGGTAGCTCTCATCGGTGATGGTGAATTTGAGACCGCTATCATGCTTGGTAGCCTTAATCTCAATCGTCTACTGCTTAGCGAATCAAATGGTCGGGTTTTGCCAATCTTGCATCTCAATGGTTATAAAATTTCTGCTCCGACTGTTGCCAGTCGTCGTTCCGAACATGAGCTAAAAGAGTTAATCCGTGGTTTCGGTTATACGCCAATTTTGGTTAAGGAAACGCTTTCCGAAACTTACGAAGAATTTGGTAAAAAATTTAATACTTCCGCCAATTTTACTCCTGAACTTGATGAAAAACTCCAAAAAAATCTTTTAGAAAATCTATTGCAAGCGCTCTTCCAGGCTGAAACTACTGATAATCCGCCGTTTATTATTTTTGCCTCCGAAAAAGGCCTCACTGGTCCTCGCCAAGCCGAAGGCGTGAAAGTGCGCGATAATTTTAAGTCTCATCAAGTTCCCCTCCCTAACGCCAAGACCGATGAAGCTGAACTTAAGATGCTCGAAAAATGGCTCAAAACTTATCGTTTTAATGAACTATTTGATCAAGAGAAAGGATTTTTAATTCATGAAAACTAAATCTCCCGCCAAGGCTTTTGGTGCTTTGCTTTCTGAGAAAATGCAAAGCGATCCAGATTTTTATCTCTTTTCTCCTGATGAAACCACTAGTAATAAAATCGATGCTGTTTACGACCAGACCACCCGCGCCTGGGGTGATTTAGCTATCGAAAAATGGGACATGCCGGAATCTGCCACCGGTCGAATTATCGAACTTCTTTCGGAAAATGTCCTCTTTTCTACTATGGTCGGCCACTTAATGACCAGAAAAGATGCCCTTATGACCAGTTATGAAGCTTTCTTTTCGATTATCCTTTCGCAAATTGTCCAACATCTGAAGTTTCTCGAACAGGCCGAAACTGTCTCTTGGCAAAAGTCTTATCCTTCCGCTAATCTGCTCAGTACTAGTACTTGTTGGCGTCAGGACCATAATGGTTTTTCTCATCAATCGCCAATTCTTCTCTCCGCCTTACTCGCTCGTCCAGGCCATCACGTCTCCTGCCTCTTCCCGCTCGACGCCGAAAGTGTGAAGCCGTGTTTTAATTATCTATTTGAACGTCAAAATCAAGTCAATTTGGTCACTCTCAATAAGACCGACCAGCCAGTCTTCCTGAGCGAAAAGCAGGCCAAACTTTGTTTCAAGCAGGGTATTTGTTTTTTCGACACCACAAAACTTGGCGCCTCACTTCAAGCTCTCGATGCTTCAGAAATTCCGGAGTTCGATTACATTTTTGTTGCGGCTGGCGATATTAGTTTTAATGAATCCTATCAGGCGGTGAAGCAGCTTCAGCAAGATTTGCCAAAGCTAAAGATTGGTCTCGCTTATATTTCTGCCCTCACTTACGCCGGTATCGGTTTTGCCGACCAGGCTCTCTCAAGCTCAGAATTTAATCAGATGTTTGGCTCCAGCGCGAAAATTATCGCGAACTTTCATGGCTATTCACATGATCTAAAGAATATTTTAGCTAACTACACTAATCCGAAACGCATCTTCGCTCATGGTTACGAGGAGCAGGGAAGTACGGTCACACCATTTGCTATGCTTGTCATGAACCAAACCTCTCGTTTCCATCTTATGCTCGATGTGGCAAAGGCAGAAAAATCCACCGACTTAATTAGTAAATATCAATCCGAGATTGATAGCCGTATGGCTTACGCTTTGGAGCACGGTGAGGATCAAGCGTAAGACTATAAAAATATAGCATCAATCACAAATATAGCGCCAATCGCAAACTAAAAAATAACCCCCACTCTGGGGGTATTTTTATGACTTCTTTTTTAAGAACGGCTTGCGCATTTTTTTCTGTTTTTCTGGTGCTAATTTAGCAAACATCATGCGCCCAGAATTAGTCTGTAGGAATTTTTCAAACATCACATCCACTGACTCACCAATTTTATCGCTGGCATTATCTACTACCACCATCATGCCGTCTGGAAGATAACCTACACCTTGTTTTGGATTGCTACCGGTACTGGTAATCTTCAAAGTAAAGCATTCACCTGGTAGATACTCAGAACGTAGCTCCACTACGAGCTCATTAATATTCAGAATGTTAATATTCATCGTCGAAGCTACTTTTCCAAGATTGTAGTCAATCGTCATAATCGAACCGTGATTTTCTTCAGCTAGCTGCAAAAGTCTTTCGTCGACTGGTGTGCGGTCTAGCTCATCTTTCAGGATTACCACATCCGTCGAAGGAATGCGCTCCAATTCTGAGACTACGTCTAGACCGAATCTGGCACGTGTGCGTTTTTCGCTGTCTTTTCCGTCAGCGAGTAGTTGCATCTCATGAATTACACTGCGCGGAATAATTAAAATCCCGCCCAAGAACCCCGTTTGCGCGACCTTTAGTACGCGTCCATCCATCAAAGCCGATGAGTCGACATAAATTTTTCGTTTTTGGCCAAAATAATTAAAGCTCTTCTTGAAAGAACGGTAGGCAAGAAAGCTAGTTTCAATTAAGATGAGGCCATGAATGATTAAAGAAATAATTTCCATAAAACCTTTCTTATTATGTTAAAAAATATCTAAGCACATCCCCCTCGGTATCCGAAGCTATTGTATCACCGATTAAGAAATAATACCAAAAAATCTTATGTAATTTTTACTATCCAAAAATTTCATAATTTCTGCCTAAAGGTTCTAGCTCCATAACCAATGGAGCTAGAATTCATTAAGCTTTAAACTCAGTTTACGAGCCTAATTTATTAGTAACGGTGCTGCCTGCGCTATCTTTTAATGTTACTACGATGGAGGTTTCACTTCCGGTCATCGTATAGGTTGTGGTATTGTCGCCAGCCTGAGCCGTTCCGGAAGCTACTACTGTGCCATCTACGGAAACCGTGTAACTGTCTAATTGTTCGGAACCTGCTTTTGCTTCAAACTTCAGTACTGAGCCACTGTTAATCGTACTATTTTTAATCCTTACCGTAGGTGCACGATAGGAACAATCATCTGCGGTGAATGGGTCATAGCCGTCGGCAGATTTAGCGAAGCTCTTATTCTTTGAAATTGGATCAATCGTGAAGCTGATGTCGACTTCTTCAATCAAGCTTGGGTCTGTACAATCAGAGGCTTTGTGCTTGTTGATACGGTTAAATTTCATTTTTTCAGTCTGAGCACCCGAGGTCTTATTATTGAACCAACTTGGGAAAATATCGGTAATTCCACTTACGGTAAGCGTTTGAATTCCAGCTGGTTTTTGGATCTTGTCTCCAGACTTCCACTTGCCGGCATTGGCATAAACATCCTTATGTACAGGCTCCATGTAGTCATTGGCTACGCGACGCACGACTGTGTTTGAAGAGTTCGTTAAACCGCGGCCATCGTGGTTACCATTCCAGACCACTGTTGCAACCACTGGTGAATAAGAGGCAATGAGAGAGTCTTTCGTTACGGTCGAAACATTAGTTGTGGTTGTACCGGTTTTGGTCGCAGTCCAAACTCCAGGCACCACAAAACCGAATGACGCACCTAAGCTCCCGAAGACCATTGAGCGAGCAGAGGTGTCACTGAGAATGTCAGAAATCATGTAAGCGACCTGGGAGTCAAGTACACGATTACCAGAGGTATCTTCCCATTTTTCGAGTACATCACCTGAACCGTTTTTGACTTCTAGGATGTATGAAAGTGGTTTATATACACCACCACGAGCCAGGGAAGCATAAGTATTCGCGTGCTCAATCAGTTTAACGGTACAACCCGAACCAATCGCGATCGAGAGGCCACCAGAAGTATCCGTACAATATGATATGTCACCTAAATCATGTGCAGTCTTAATGCTATCTTCGATACCATTGATATAAAGTGCCTTAACGGCTGGAATATTCAAAGAGTTAGCTAAGGCTTTACGGATGGAAGTATTGCCATAGAAGGCGCCCGTGTAGTTACGAAGTTTACAGTTACCAGTGAAACCCGCACAATAGAAATTGTCGATATTTTCATCTTTCAAAATCGAACCAGCACCATAGTTCACCCCTTCACGCTGTTTGAAGAGTGGAGCGTAGTCCAAAATTGGTTTAATTGATGAACCTGGTTCGAGTAGTGACGTGGACGCATTTACTTCACCATATACCGGCTTGTTCCAGTCAGCAGAACCTACCATTGCAATCACTTGTCCGGTTTCCACATCGACAGAAGAGAGGGAAATATTATCACTGCCATTTTGGTACATCAATGCAGAACCGTTAGTTACTGCCTTTTCCGCATATTCCTGAGCCTTCAGATCTAGGCTGGTCTTGATCGTAAAACCACCTGCACGCATCGTCTTCACGCCATATTTTTCCTCTAGTTGGCGCTTGACTTCAAGTACGAAATGAGGAGCCTTAATATCAGTATAACGGCTAGACTCTGGCTGGATCGACTCAAGAACTTTTTCTTCTTTGGCCGCTTTAGCTTGATCTTCAGTAATATATCCCATCTTTACCATCACATCCAAAGTTTTGTGTTGGCGTTCAATCAGAGATTTATTGTAAGCAGTATTATATGGGCTAAGTAAAGTCGGGTTATTCGGAATTGAAGCCAGCAATGCTGATTCACCAAGGGTCAAATCTTTAGCTGATTTTTTGAAATAAGCCTGCGCTGCACTTTCTACACCATTACGACGACCACCATAAGGTGATTCATTGAGGTACATGGTGATAATTTGCTCTTTAGAATACATCTTCTCGACCTCGAGCGCCAAAATCATTTCCTTAATTTTACGAGGCAAACCAGAGACCGTGCGGTTACCGGCTTCGTCTGCAAAATAAACCTGCTTAATTAGCTGCTGAGTCAAAGTCGAACCACCTTGCACACCACGACCAGTTACGGTTGAAAGTGCTGCACGAATCAAAGCTGAGAAGTTTACACCTGGGTGGTTATAAAAGTCACGGTCCTCAATCGCTACCGTCGCTTGGCGCATATAGGTAGAAATATTATCTCCTTCCACCACCAGACGATAATCACCGTCACCCTTATCTTCCCAAAGTGTTTGGCCGTTACGATCTAAATAAGTATTAACTGTACCAGTCACTTTCATTTGGTCAAGGCGAATTTCATCCAGATCTTTCTTGAAGTAAAGGAATAAACCACCCACAGCAATAATTGCAAGCAAAAACATTGCAGCGCCAAATTTCAAAAGCATAAACAAGCCCTTCTTCGAGAAGAGATTACGAATTACGCGTTTTGGTGCAAGTTTAGCAAAGAAGCGCTTCACTGGTTCTTTTGGTAGTTTAGCCAATTCTTCCGCTTCACGTCTTGCCTTAGCCTCCTGCTTCATTTTATTTTTGTAAACCAAGCTAGAGTAGACATTCATCTTACGATCACTCTTCATAAAAGGTGATTTTTTTGGTGCCTTTGGTTTATCCTTGCTATTTTTTGCCGAAGTTTTATTCATTTCCTTGGATTCTGTAACTAAATTAACATTATTGCTTTGTGCTTTTATTGTAGCATTTTCTGTTGGTTTTGGGGTATTCTCCTCGCGTAATTTAGTTTCGTTTTTTAGGTTGGACACCCCACCTAGTGGAACCTTTTTCTCTCTGTTATTAACAAAATTTTTTTCTTCACGAGTCGTCAAATATTGTTTCATCGGTGTAGCTTCACGCTTCATCGGTTGACGTAGTTTTTCACCTGGAGAAACCAATTTTACCGGCTGTTTATTTGTTACGAAATGCGAAGAATTTTTATTCGACAAAAATTCGTGCATGGAATTAGTTTTATTCGCTGCAGTTTGTTTAGAATTATTTTTTATGTTCGCACTTTTTGAATTGGATTTTGAGTCTGTCACGCAGCCCTCCACTTATTTGTTCAGAATTTAATTATAACACAAGAAAAAATGTTAAAATATACTTATGAAATTATCCGAAGAACTCATCTGGCGTGGTTTCGCCGCCGAAAATAGCTTTACTAATCCTTCCGAACTCGATGAAAAAGAGAATAAACGCTTCTATTTTGGTGCCGACCCTTCAGCTGACTCTTTAACTATTGGTAATCTCGCCGCCCTTATGATGTGTGCCTGTTTCGTGCGCCATGGCTATGAGTCAACTCTTCTGGTTGGTGGTGCTACTGGTCAAATCGGTGACCCGAAGGAAAATGGTGAACGTGAATTGAAATCCCTCGAAGAAGTTGCGCATAATAAAGAATATATTCGTCGTCAAATGGCTAATGTGATTAGTTTTGATGGTGCTGCCGATACGCGTAATGATGGCAATCCAGATAATGATCATTATGAGTTACGTTTAGTTGATAATTATGATTGGTTTAAGAATATTAATTTTCTCGATTTCTTGCGCGAAGTCGGTAAAAACTTCTCCATGACTCAACTTCTCGATCGTAAATTTATCCAAAATCGTATCGGGGAAGGTGGTTCAGGTATCTCTTATGCGGAATTTTCTTACTCTTTGATCCAGGGTTATGATTTTCTTCATCTCTATCGTCATTATGGCATTGATCTGCAACTTTGTGGCGCCGACCAATTCGGTAACGCTTCCTCTGGTGTTCATCTGATTAAGCGCCTTGAAGGCGGTCGCGCTGATGTATGGTCTACTCCTCTTGTTATTGATCCGGTGACTGGTCGTAAATTTGGTAAATCTGAGGGTAATGCTATTTGGCTAGCTAGCCAGGATAATGGTTCCGGTAATTACACTTCTATCTTTGATTTTTATCAATTCTGGCTCAATCAGTCCGATCAGGCAGTTGAATCTTTGATTAAAATCTACACCGTTCTCTCTAAAGAAGAAATCGATCAGATTCTTGCTGAACATCAAGCTCATCCAGAGCTTCGCATTGCCCAAAAAGCCCTTGCTCGTGGTGTCACTGAGGTAGTCCATGGTAAGGCTTCTGCTGCTGCCGCCATTACCCTCACGGAACTTCTCTTCGGTGGTCGTAAGATTGAGACGCTTACTGAATCGGAAATCGAAAGTATTGCTATGCTTCTGCCACATTTTGAGCTTAATGGCACCGAAATTAACCTTATTGACGCACTAGTTGAACTTGGTCTAGCGAGCTCTCGTTCTGAGGCTAAAACCTTAATTTTAGGCAATGCTATCTCTGTTAATAATCAGAAAAATCAAGACCCAGCCTATCAAATTTCTTCCTTCGCCATTTTGAAACGTGGCAAAAATAAATTTGCCATCATTAAATAGTTGTCAAATCTGCTTTTTCCATTGATTTTACTTCTCGACTGGCGTATTCTTAAAATAGAAAAAGTGAGGTAAGGTTTATTTTTCCGAGATGTAAGGAGAATATCACATGTGTACCCATTAAATTCTCGTTCGAAGAACGATTTTACAGAGTAATTTTACAGAAATTCGATAAATAACGGAGGAATTATGGTCAAAGAAAAAGAAACTAAAAAAACTGATGCTGAAAACGGAAAATCCGAAGCCTTAAAGCTTGCTATTGCTCAAATCACCAAGCAATTCGGTGATGGCTCTATTATGAAATTGGGCGATAATCGCAATATCGATGTTGAACTTTTGAAGTCAGGTTCACTTTCGCTTGATTTAGCTCTTGGTGGTGGTTACCCTAAGGGTCGTATTATTGAAATCTACGGCCCAGAATCTTCAGGTAAAACCACCTTGGCACTGCACGCCATCGCTGAAATCCAAAAAACTGGTGGTCAGGCTGCCTTTATCGATGCTGAGCACGCCCTTGATCCATCCTATGCCAAGCGTATCGGCGTTGATGTAGATAATCTTTTGATTTCTCAGCCAGACAATGGTGAGCAAGCTCTCGAAATTTGTGAAACCCTCGTCCGCTCAAATGCCGTCGATCTTATCGTGGTCGACTCAGTCGCAGCTCTCGTTCCACAGGCTGAAATTGATGGCGATATGGGTGATGCTCAGATGGGTCTTCAAGCTCGTTTGATGTCCCAAGCCATGCGTAAGCTCACTGCCATTATCTCTAAATCTAAGGCTACCGTTATCTTTATTAACCAGATTCGTATGAAGATTGGCGTAATGTTTGGCAACCCTGAAACTACTACTGGTGGTAATGCTCTGAAGTTCTACGCTTCTGTTCGTATCGACATTCGTCGTATCGGCCAGATTAAGGATGGCGAAAATATCATCGGTAACCGCACTAAGATTAAGGTTGTGAAGAATAAGATTGCCGCCCCATTCCGCTCAGCTGAATTTGACATTATGTATAACGAAGGTGTATCCAAAGTTGGTGATGTACTCGACCTCGCCGTACAATATGGCGTCTTCGATAAGGCCGGTGCTTTTATCAAGTACAACGGTGAAACTATCGGCCAAGGCCGTGAAGCTGTGAAGCGCGTACTTAAAGAAAAGCCAGAGTTCTTCGCTGAAATTGAGCAAAAAGTTCGCGAAAAAGCTGAAGCGAGCGAATAGTGGTAGCCCTCTCTCTGGAGACCTTCCAGAAGATTTCACAACTAAAACCAGGAGTCAAAGATCCAAATCGTATTAATATTTTTATTAATCATAAATTTTTGTGCTCGCTCAGTTTCAAAGTTTTTTCTGAGCAAAACCTCAAAGTCGGCGACGTGCTCACGGAAGAACGTATTGCTGAGCTAGTTGCCCTATCTTCACTCGATAAGCTCTATCAATCTACCCTAGAGTATTGTTTGTCACGTCCACATTCTGAAAGAGAAATTCGCGACTACCTACATCGCAAACAACTTCGTCGTCGTCAGTCACAGATAAAGTATGATAATTTCAAAAAACACCTAGCCGAGGATGAAGAATATCGCACTAAGATTCAAGAGCTGCAAAAAAATGTTCGTGCCCAAAATGAAAAGATTCGCGAAATTGATTTTACAGAAAATAATACCTATGAATATACTGGCCGAAAATCCCTTAATCTTCCCACCAAGCCCGGCGCAGAAATTACGGAAACCCAGATTAATCTCGTAGTCGAACGTTTGAAGCAGGAGAAATTCCTCTCCGACTACAATTTTACGCGTTTTTATATTGATAATCGTAACCAAAGCAAGGGAATTAGTCGCAAGAAATTATTCTACGAACTTAAAAGCAAGGGAATTTCTGAATCTCTGGTGCGCGAAGTACTTGAGAGTGACGAACTTTTTTCTCAGCGCGAAGATGACACGGAAATAGACAAAATGATCGAGAAAAAATTACGTCGTCCGATCACTCAGGAAAAACTGATGGCTTACTTAGTCCGCCAGGGTTTTTCTTATGATCTAATCAAATCCAAACTCTCTGCTATCGATTCCAAGAATCTCCAATCAAAAAACTAACGCAAGTCAAAATCAGCGCAAATTAAGATAATTCAAACTAGAAGTTATCCAGTCTAAAAATAACTCAATCTAGTCTCTAGTCATTTTGGCGGAATGGGTTGACGAAATTCGGCACGAACTCTTCCTGCTCTAGTTTTTCGCGGCCTTTTTGCTTAGCCAGTTCGTCTTTTACGATGATTGCCTCATCATTGATCTCTAGAATTTCCGAACGATTAATAATCAATTCTGGGTCAATAAATGACTTCAGAATTGGACGTTTGACAGTTAGTTGCTGAATATAAAAATCATTTACATCTACCGTGTAATCTATTACCGTTCCTATATTATTCTTGCTTTGGGTCTTTACCTTGAAATTAATTGGCTGAAAATTCAGTTTCACCATTTCATCGATTTTTACTACGTCACCCACATTGAGTAGTTCTTCATCTGAATCAATAATCATCCCGAGGTGAGAAAATTCTCGTATACTTCGGACGTCCAAAATCGCTCCCGAGTCAAAGCTCACAGTGTTTTTATTCAGGAAAAACCCCAAAATCTTCAAATCATTCGGATCGACAATAATCGATTCAATTGTGCTAATTACCCCACCAGATCTTAAGCTTAAGATGCGAAATCCGATTAATTTTGAAGCATCTAAAATCATAGTACTCCCAAAATTCCTTTCAGAGCAAACTCCGTATCTTCGTGGTTGCGCACCGTAATCGTATCGATCCCCATTTGTACTACTGGATAATCGTTGCCACCCTCTTGTGTCATGTCGCCAAAATAAAGAATATCGTCTTTTTCGACATTCAATTCTTCCATCAAATGATTCATCCCGAAAGATTTATTTAGCCCATCACGGAAGGCATTGATGCTAGTAGTTCCTGCTACTTCGAAAGAGAAGTCCGGTACTTTTTCCTTGGCGAGCTTAGCGATCAAATTGCGTTTCTTGCAGTCTGGATCCCAGGCGTATTTCTCCTCAGTACCCGCCTTTTGCCCAAGTGCCGAGAAGGTTACTTGTGACAAACGATTTTCGATAATTTCGTCACCAGGCTGGAGTTTATCTTCTTCCCAATATCCCACTTCTTTGGCCGAACTTTCCAGGGCATCGGTGATTTTTGCCACCTCATCTTCGGTTAATGGATAATTATAAACTTGCTCCCAGTTTTTCTCATCATAAGTTGATCCATCATTGCCGTTGGCGGTTGGCTGGTATCGATAGTATTGTGTACCTTGTGCTACAAAAAGATGAAGATGTGCTAGTTGTGCTGGGGTGACATCAGCGACTTCGACTAAGCGGTTGACGATTTGAATTAAAAACTGCTCAAATTTCTGACCGGAAATTGGACAAATTTCAA
>CALIXG010000122.1 GCA_938046495.1 uncultured Candidatus Saccharibacteria bacterium
CCCGTGTGATAAGAATGGTGCTAAGTTGGTACGTTTAGGGCACACAGAAGACGGTAGTGAGTCTACTAATATAGAATTCCTCTTCGAGGATTGCTATGGTAACGCCTATAGTCAGTTAATTGAATTGGAGATTAGCTATAAAATATATGAAACATATAATAAAAAATATAAATTTTATGATGATAGTAGAATTGTAGAATGTAAAATTATTAGCGCTCCTAAGGCATATGGAAAGAGCGATATAAAAAAAAGAAGCGAAGCAGTTATTAAATAATTGGCGTCAATATGACCGTCCAGATGTTTATTCGGTCAGCAGTGAAAAAGAATTATGTTAGATGGCTTCGTAAAAAGCTTAATTTGTGATAAAAATATAGTAAGAATAATTACAAATTTGATGCGGAGATAATATGATTGTCGGTGAATTAAGAAACAAAGTAGATTCCATTTGGAATACAATTTGGACTGGCGGTATTACTAATCCAATTACTGCTGTTGAGCAGATTACTTATTTAATGTTTATTAAGCTTCTTGATGATAATCAACAAAAGGATGAATCAAAGGCTAATTCTCTCGGCATCCGATTAGAGCGCAAAATCTTTGGCGAAGGTATTTGTGTAATATCTGAAAATCCACATCTCGAGGCAAAATATGAAGATATGCGCTGGCATGTTTTTCATAATTTTGATCCGGAAACAATGTTTAGAACCGTAAGAGATTATGTTTTTCCATTTATTAAAACGATTGGTGACTCTACTTTTAGTAAATACATGGATAACGCTACTTTTCTTATTCCTACTCCACTAGTTCTCTCGAAGATCGTAGACGGCATTGACGCAATGGATATGAATAATAAGGATATCATGGGTGATGTCTATGAATATCTTCTTAGCAAAATTTCTGTTTCTGGCAAAAATGGCCAGTTCCGTACCCCACGTCATATAATCAATATGATTGTCGAGTTAATGCAGCCAACTTTGAACGACAATGTACTCGATCCTGCCATGGGCAGTGCAGGCTTCTTGCTTTCGTCCATTCGTTATGTTGGTGAACATCAAGAAGATGATCTTATGGTGCCAGAAAAGCGCGATTATTATCGCTCTAAGTTGGTTACCGGATTTGATACCGATCAATCTATGCTTCGCATCGGAGCTATGAATTTAATGCTTCATGGTGTAGATAGCCCAAATATTAAGTATCAAGATTCACTTTCAAACGATAATATCGAACGCGAAGCTTACTCTATGATTATGGCAAACCCACCATTTGCCGGTAGTCTTTTTCCTGACCAAGTTTCCAAAGATCTGCTCTCACTAGCAAATACTAAGAAGACCGAACTTTTATTCGTAGCTCTATTCATTGAGATGCTTAAAATTGGTGGCCGCTGTGCTTCTATTGTGCCAGACGGTGTTTTATTTGGCAGCAGTAATGCTCATAAGTCACTGCGTAAAGAGCTGGTAGAGAACCAAAAACTTACCGCTGTTATTTCAATGCCATCAGGTGTATTTAAGCCTTATGCTGGTGTATCAACTGCAATTCTTATTTTTACTAAAACAAATACTGGCGGGACCGACAAAGTGTGGTTTTATGATATGAAAGCCGACGGATTTAGTCTAGATGATAAGCGTGCTGCAGTAAAAGAAAATGATATTCCAGACATCATTGAGCGTTTCCATAACCTAAATAACGAAGAAGATCGTAAACGCACCGATCAATCATTCTTCGTGCCAAAGGAGGAAATTGCCAATAACGGCTACGATCTCTCTATTAATAAATACAAAAAAATTGAAATCAAGAAACCTAAATATCCACCTACGTCAGAAATACTTGCCGATATCGAAAAGCTTGATCAAGAAGTAGCTAAAAATCTTGCCGAGCTTAAAAAACTTTTAAACGAAACAAATTCGAATTTGTAGGTTAGTATGAAGACAAAAGCTTTAGGTGAAATATGCAGACCAAAACAGTGGAAGACCGTATCTGTATCTCAATTATGTGAAAATGGCTATCCGGTTTATGGAGCAAATGGAGTAATTGGTAAATACAAAGATTTTAATCACAAAAAAGAGACGATACTAGTAACATGTAGAGGAGCTACTTGTGGCACATTGAATATTTGCGCTCCATTTTCATATGTTAATGGAAATGCGATGGCACTAGATAGTCTAGATAAATCAGTCGATTTAAGATATCTCTACTATTTTCTCAAAGGTCGTGGTTTTCATGACGTGATATCGGGATCAGCTCAACCTCAAATAATTCGTTCAGCCATCGAAAGAATAGAAGTGCCTATTTGCAATATTGGCACCCAAAAAGAGATTACAAAAAGATTCACAAAAATCGAAGATATAATTAAGAATAAAAAGAGACTGCTCGCCGACCTAGACAACCTCATCAAAGCCCGATTTGTCGAGATGTTCGGAGACCCATCAAAGGGAGATAAGATTAAAACAGATAAAAGAAAAATCGGTGAAATAGCAACCGTTACAAAGTTGGCTGGTTTTGAGTTCACGAAATATATAAACTATCAGGAAGAAGGTGACATTATTATGTTGCGTGGCCTAAATTGCAAAAATGGGCATCTCGTGCTTGACGATATTAAATGGATAGACCAAGCCATATCAGATGCATTACCTCGTTCTAAACTATATAAAGGTGACATTCTCATGACTTACGCCGGTACGATTGGTGATGTCGCGATGGTCGACAAAGATAATACTTATCATCTGGCACCCAATGTAGGTAAAATTTCAATCAATAACACCAATGAGATAAATCCTGTATTCCTCACACAACTATTCTTGAATACACACGATTACATCATGTCGTTCGCTTCGCAGGTTGCGCAAGCATCAATCAATATGCAAAAAATCCGAGATTTTGACTACTACTTTCCGCCAATTGAACTACAGGATCAATTTGCCACCTTCGTCGCTCAGGTCGACAAATCAAAATTTACACTTCAAAACAGCATAATAAGCCTCATGAATTTATGGTATAATATAAACCAGTATGTTTGTGAGAGAACGTATGGGGAAGCTTGAGTTAATTCGAGCATTACCGACGAAAGAAGAAAAAGCAAGGGCGTCACGCCTAGTTCTTCGTGAGTTACTAGAGCAAATTTTCCCAGAAAAATCCATAAAAAAGAAAAAGAAATATTCTCTCCTTGAACTTATAGACTGTTCACTTATTAAAAATTATATTAATGATGACCAAATTATTAAATCATTGCACTTTATTCGTATTATCGGTATTCGCGCTGAACATAACCAGCCGGTCCGCGAAAAAGATGTTAAAATCGCCGTAGATAATCTCGAAAATTTTATCAAGTTTCTCGATGACAGAAATAAATCTTCTGAACCTATTAAGTCACCGGAATTTTTTTCTGAAGCAGAAACTCGTGCCGCTTATATCGATGTCTATCTCCGTGAAGCTGGCTGGGAGGTTTTAACTCAGAAAGGCGTAATGCTACCTGGTAAAGCTGGTATTGAAATCGAAGTTGGTGATATGCCAAATAACGCTGGCGTTGGCTACTGTGATTATGTTCTCTATGATCGTGCAGGAAAACCTTTGGCTGTCGTAGAGGCTAAGAGAACTTCTAGGGATCCACAGATTGGCCGTCATCAAGCGGATCTTTACGCTGAGTCATTAAAAGAAAAGTTTGGCTATAAACCAGTTATTTATTATACAAACGGTTATGAAACCCACATTATCGATGGTGTATATCCAGACCGCAAGGTTACAGCCTTTCACACGCTAGAAGAATTAGAGCGTATAATCCAGCGTCGTACTCGCGGAAATATTACCGATATGGCTGCAAAAGATGAGATCGCTGGTCGTCCATATCAAAAGATGGCATTGACGCGGATGTGTGAACGTTTTAATGCTCACCATCGTCGAGGATTAATTGTTATGGCTACCGGAACCGGCAAGACGCGTGTTTCGATTGCTCTGACTGACATTCTGGCTAGAAATGGCTGGATTAAAAATGTCTTATTTCTTGCTGATCGTACTTCGCTCGTAAAACAAGCTAAGCGTAACTATGCTAAATTATTGCCCGATATGACTATTTGTGAGCTTTCCGAAGGGGGAAACGCAAATAAGGATATGAATGCTCGACTGAT
The DNA here is from genome assembly GCA_938046495.1 of uncultured Candidatus Saccharibacteria bacterium. Classification (GTDB taxonomy): domain Bacteria; phylum Patescibacteriota; class Saccharimonadia; order Saccharimonadales; family Saccharimonadaceae; genus Nanosyncoccus. The sequence goes on from CALIXG010000122.1 coordinate 4,119, forward strand.
GTTCTGTACATATCAGACAATGATTAACTATATTGACGCCGAAGATAAAGATTTTTCAACCGGCCGTTTTGATTTGATTATCGTAGATGAAGCCCATCGTTCAATTTTTAATCGATACTCCTCCATTTTTGCTTACTTCGATAGTTTGCTTGTTGGGTTTACAGCAACTCCACGAGATGAAGTTGGTAGTAATACTTACGGAATTTTTGAATGTGAATCTGGTGAGCCTACCTTTAATTATCCGCTCGAGGATGCAATTAAAGAGCATTACCTTGTAGGTTATGAAGTAATAAATCGTCACTCGCGTATTATGACACAGGGAATTAAGCGTGAAGAATTAGACGAAGATCAACTTGAACAATTAGATGATTTTCTTGAGGGTGACCGAGAAACACCAGATCTCACGATTCCTGCAAATATTATTTTTCGTTCAATCTTTAATGGAGATACCTGTCGTAGTGTGATTGAAGATCTAATGGAAAAAGGTATTCGCGTAAATGGCGGCGAAACTATCGGTAAAACAATTATTTTTGCGTATAATCACAAGCACGCCGAGATGATCGTAAATGAATTTAAAAAACTTTATCCTCATCTTCCGCCAAATACCTGCCAGCTCGTAGATTACTCGGTTAACTACGCAGAAGATCTGGTTATTAAATTTGATACTGATGATGAATTTAGGGTGGCAGTTTCCGTCGATATGCTTGATACTGGTATCGATGTTCCATCCGTATTGAACCTTATGTTTTTTAAGCCAGTTCGTTCAAAAATTAAGTTTGTTCAGATGATCGGACGCGGCACGCGCTTGTGTTCCGATTTATTTGGTCCTGGTAATGATAAGAAAAAGTTTCTGATTTTTGATTATTGTGATAATTTCGAGTATTTTCAGGTCGATCATAATGAGATTGTAAGTGGTAGTGATAAGATTTCTTTGTCACAAAGGATTTTTATATTGCGTACAGAAATTGCTTATAGTCTTCAAGATTTCGAGAGCCAAGAAGACGAATTCTTAAGTAATTATCGCGATAAGACCGTAAGGATTTTATCCGATAATATTAGAGACCTAAAAAATAGTACAAATCGTGTATCTGTTCGCCAGAATTTAAAGTACGTTGATAAATATAATAGTGATAAAGCATGGATGGCATTAACTCCAGTAAACATTCATGAATTAAAATCCTTCGTCGCTCCGCTAATTGAGGGTGGCTCTGATTCTGATTTTAAGGCACTATCCTTTGATATTAGGATGATGCGGATTCAAAGGGCTATCCTAAAAAATACCCCCGCATATGCAACATCTGACATTAAGAAGGTTCGTGAAATTGCACAATATCTCCTTCAAAATAAAATGACTATACCGCAAGTCGAAGCAAAAAAAGATGATCTAAAAGATCTCTATGCAGAGTCGAGTTGGACTGAGCCGCGAATTAAAAATTTAGAAAGACTACGTAATTCAATTCGCGAACTTATCAAATATATTACTGGCGATGAGCTTAGATTAATTGATATCGATGTATCTGACGAACTTATTGATCCAGAGTTCCAACCAGATGGGACCGTTATGGATATTCGTACATACAAGGAGCGAGTGATTGACTATCTCAGTAGAAATGGCGATGATGTTACTATTGAAAAAATTCGTAACCTTGAAAAATTAGATCAGAAAGATGCCGATAAACTTAAGCAACTTCTTTGGTTCGATCTTGGGTCTGAAGATGAATATAATGAGAACGCAAATGGTAAAAATCTAGCTGCATTCGTGCGCAGTTTGATTGGTATTGATCAAGAGGCAGTAAATGAAAAGTTTAGTGAATATCTTAATATACATAAACTTAATTCAAAGCAGCAAGAATTTATTAATGTTATAGTTAAATACGTACAGAAGAATGGTGATATTGAGTTATCTGATTTGTTAGAGTATGATCCATTCAAATCTATTGATTGGACTGAATTGTTTGGCGGTAATGTTGATCCGATTAAGTATGCGGTCTCAGTACTCCATGACGCAATTACCGCCTAAATCAAAAAATAACCTCAAACTAGATCATTGGAAGACTAATGTTGTTAATTATAATTATATTTTTACTAGCCCACTAATACCTATTTATTTTTTGAAAATAGCTATGTTAATCCTACAGGATGTTGAAGGGGTCGTGGTGGTATAATAATAAGCAGTAATATGATAATAAATAGTCAATAGATAGTATCCACTTGATTACAATCGGGTTTTGAAAGTTATTGTGCGGAAAATAGGGGTGGGATTTTTTCTTGATGAGTAACGGAGAGTTATTTTCTTATTTATTCAGCAATTCAATGAAATTAACGAATAATTCCTCGTCACCATCTTTAGTATCAAGATACTTATCTTTTAAATAAAGTATGCCACGGTGTGCGTAATCCT
>CALIXG010000123.1 GCA_938046495.1 uncultured Candidatus Saccharibacteria bacterium
AAAAAAAGAAAGCTGCACACAAAAATTACATTAATAAAAATCAAATCTAAAATTATCTCTTCAACGAAAAAGACCCCATTTCTGAGGTCTTTTTTAGAAATTTATCTTAAATTTTTATTCCACTATTCATTACGAAGTTTACAATTGCGTAAGCTAACATCACTAAGATTACACCGATAATCGAATAGGTAACTACATCTTTTCCGCGTTTGATTTTTGCTGGATCACCTTGTGCAGTGAGTAGCATAAATCCACCATAGATAATCATCCCCACTGCGAGAAATCCCATCACCGAAGCAAACACATTAATCAGCATAGCCACATTAGACATCAAGGATTTATCACCATCGGTTTTTTCCACATTACATTCCGAAAGTGCCGATACGGATTCACCTACACGTACTGTTTTCTCTGGGCAAGTAAAAGCTGAGACTGGCTTTACTAAACTTGCCAGTACTAGGCAAGTTGTAAATAGTAGGGAATAGATGATATTTCTTAAACTATTTTTAATCATGGCGTTGTAGTTGTGGTAGTACTATTTTGTGCTGCTGGCGCACTCATCGTAGTACTTAAGACAAAGTTAATAATCGACCAAGATAATAATGCAATTATCAAACCGATAATACCCCAAGTAATTGAATCCTTACCCTTCTTACCCGGATCACCCTGAGCAGTCAGAAAGAGGAAACCACCATAGATTACCACTGCAACTGCAACTACACCGAGCACACCAATTACCACATTAATGATTTTATTCGTATCATTAATGAGGTCATCACCCTTATGCGCAGGGTCAATATTACATGCTGCAATATTTGCTGCACCTGGATTTTTCGATCCCGGAGGACAAATACCACTAGACCCACCAGAACCGGAGTCACTAGAACTACCTGCACTAGCACCACCTGCCGCTGATTTTGGTGTCTTCGCAAATACCGAGCCGCTTAAAGCTCCACCCGCGAATAATCCAGCTAACATAAATACGGCTAGAAAATTTTTAAAACTTTTTTTCATTTACTCTTTTCTCTAAAATTAAATCTTAAAAATACCCCCTTAGGGGTATTTTATTAATTAACCCTTAAAAACGTTAGCAAGCACGAAGTTCACGATTGCATAAGCAAGCATAGAAACCACAAGACCAATAATTCCGTAGAGAATAGTATCCTTAGCTTTTTTCACTTTACCTGGATCGCCCGCAGAAGTTGTATACTGCACACCACCGAAGATAATGAAAGCTACCGCTACGAAGCCAATCACACCAATAATTACGTTAATAATAGTGTTAGCTTGTGACATTAAGTCATTCTTATTCGAGTCATTTTTTAATCCACCACAATCAGCTAAGCCATTTCCAGTAGAGGTAGAACCATCTGGACACTTCACTTTACTAGCAGCAAAAGTATTGACGGAGTTACCCAGAACTGCAACTACGCTCGTACCACCCATTGCCAAAGCTTTTAGTTTATTCGAAATTTTCATATTATTCCTTTAATATTAATTTACCAAAATTATAACATATCTTCTAGAAAAACAGAAACATTTTTCTCTGGAATCAATCTGTAATTATTTCAAATTTCTCGTCACAAACAGCACGATACCGTAAGCCAAGAAAGCCACCGCTAGTGCCACTACGGCATAGATCACCATATCTTTACCGCGCTTGATTTTCGCCGGATCCGATTGCGCCGTCATATAAGTAAAGCCACCATAAATAATCGAAAACACTGCGAGTATACCCACCAGGGAAATCGCTACATTCACGCCACTTTGGATAATATCCACTACATTTTTATTCTTGCTACTAGCTTCCGTACAACCTGCAAGTTTTTTCACATCTTCATCTTCAATGTCATCGCAAACTCCGTAAAAATTCTCCCGCGAAGACCCCGCATATACGTGACTAGAAAATACTAAGCTAAATAAAAACCCGAAGCACCCCACAAAGAGCATCAGACCCGTCATTATTCTTCTCATACCTTGCTTCATCTTTGATTCCTATTCTTAACTAATTTACCTATATTTAATTAATTCAATGCCGTTAGTGCGAAATTCGTCACTGCAGCAGCTAGCACCACAATAATCAAACCAATCACTGCAAAAACAATTGTATTTTTTGCCTTAGTCACTTTACCTACGTCACCTTGTGCCATCGCAAAATTCACTGCCGCCAGCACTATATAAAATACCGCCACTAGACCGATTAAAGCATAAATATAATTCAAAATCGTGGTTAGCGTAAAATTACCTTCTTTATTTGGTAATCTATTTAAACCTTCATTTAGGGAATCGATATTTTCTAGATCCACTGTCGCTAAATATTTCATTTCTCTCCTTAGGTTGCACTAATAATTACACTAATAATCGTATTCGTAATTACCGAAGCGAAGATCGTCAAAATCAAACCAATCACCGCACCCTGAATAATATTCTTACCCTTCGCTGCCTTATTTGGGTCACCCTCACTCATTACATAAGAAAGCCCACCATAGATAATAAACCCAGTTGCAGTTAGACCCGCCACCAGGGAAATATCATAAATAATATTCATTACTACTACCCAAACAAAAGGTGCCCAGTTCGTCGTACCACTATCTGAGGTAGCTGGTTTGCCAATCACACATTTATCATTATCATCACGCGTAGCTAAACCCTTATACCAAGGGCGAAATCCCAAGAAAACGTTCGCTTCGCAGCTTTCATCTACGTCACCGTCAATCACTGCACCTACCTGAGTCAAAACTTGTTGACCTGAAGCCCCTAAATCATTCAAACTTAAGGCACTCACAGAATCACTCGTCGTAAGCCCCAAAAATCCGGCTAATACCAGAGAAAAAATCCCTAAATTCTTCAAAAATTTTACACCTAGCTGTCGATTGACCTTTTTCATACATATATTATATCATGAGTATAGATTTTTCTGCTTTTTATTATTCGGTCGTTTCAGTGGTCATCATTGACGACATTACCGTTATGTGATATAATAATAAGCATTAATTGAGTTATTTTTTATGAATAAGGGAATCAACCATAGAGGAAAATTCAGCACGGCAATTTTTGTCTTGTTTTTTACTCTGTTTTCTCTTTTTTCTCCTCTAACTACCCTAAACACTTACGCAGTCCCAAATAACTCAAACAATTCTTCTAACTCATCCGAAAATTCTTCCTCCGAAACCACTGATTCCGAAAATAACGATTCCGACGAAACCGACTCTGAAAAATCTGGAACCGAGAACCAAAACCAAAATCAGAACCAAACCAATACCTCTAATAACCCTGGGGGAACTACTAATTCCGAAAACCCAGATTCCGAGAAACAAAATGAACTCAGTTGTTCTGAACAAATCGGCATTCTTTCTTTTATCGTCTGTCCTACCACCGGTCTCCTCGCGAAGGGAATCGACGCGCTTTATTCTACCATTGAAAATTTCCTCGTTATCAAGCCAATTACCACCGATAATAAATCCCCGATTTACATCATCTGGTCTTATGTTCGCAATATCGCTAATATTATTTTCATTATCTTCTTACTTTTGATTGTTTACTCTCAGGTTACTGGCCTGGGTTTTTCTAATTACAATATCAAAAAGATGTTGCCAAAGCTCATCATTGCCGCTATTTTGGTTAACTTCAGCTATCTGATTTGTCAGGTCCTCGTCGATATCAGTAATATTATTGGCAACGCTCTCAAATCATTCCTTGAAGGCATCGCCACCACTGCCATCCAAAGCCAACATCCCGAAGCCAAGCTCGATGAACCTCTCAATTTCTATGATATTTTCCTTGCTATCGCTGGTGGCACTTCACTCACCATTCTCGGTGGCTTCGGTATCGCCACAGCCGTTGCTGCCTCTGGTGGTCTCCTCAGCGCTCTCTTCACTCTTATTCCAATCGTTCTTGCCGGTTTTATCGCCGTCGTTGTCGGTCTCATCACTATTTCGCTTCGCCAAGCCGTAGTTATTCTACTTACTATTACTTCACCAATTATTTTCGCGCTCTATGTCCTACCAAATACCCATAAATATTATCTAAAGTGGAAATCAATTTTTGCTCAAATGCTAGTCTTTTTCCCAGCTTTTAGCTTCCTTTTTGGGGTTTCCAAGGTTCTTGGCTACCTCTTCATTTTCAGTTCTGAAACTCCTTTTGGTGTAATCATTGGTATCGCCGTCCAAGTCCTACCAATTATGTTCGCCATTAAAATGCTCAGTATGTCCAAGTCTGTCCTTGGTGATGTTAATCAAGCGCTTAGTGGTATTAGTGGCAAACTTAACAATACCGTTTCTAAAGAATTCTCCGCCGCTGCCAACCTTGCTCGCGCTAATTACCAAAAACGCGCCCTCGAAGGTAAAGGTGGTGCCCTTCGTCCAGACATGACTATTAGTCGTATCGCTATGCAAAATCAAGCCTTCCGCGCACATAGGCAAAAACGCGCCGAAGAGGATCAGGGACTCCTTATTGATGAACAAATTTTAGCCCGCCAAAATAACACGCCAATTATTGGTTATCATAAGAACGGCAAGCCAATTTATTCCAAAGCTGACCCAATCAAGAAGAATTCTGAAATGTTGGACGAATATCGCCACCGTGAACTTAAATACCGTACTAAAAACGCTAATAAACGTGTCGAAAATTTCATGAGTAACATGGGTGATTATATCGATAAGTATAATTATCAAAACAGGGAATTAAAAGATCTCGCCAAACGCCAGACTCAAAATTTCCTCGAGCAAAAGACTGTCGATCGTGAAAGTCATAACAATGATGTTGCTTCCGATAAATTCTATCTCAATAAGATGAAAGAAATTAACGAGAAATATATTGATTCTCATTCTGAAAACAGTGCTAAACGTTTCAATCTTACCGAAGCCGAAATTGCTAAGAACGATAAAGAATACCAGAAATATATTGTTCGCGCCGCTGGTACCAGTGCCTGGGATTATGATCCAGCTCTCAATATCAAAAATCCTAAGCACGTCATTGACGCCATCGATAGTGTACTGGGTGATATTTCCGTCGATTATGATCGGGAATATCAGGCCAGCCTCAACCGCCGCACTACTTATTACAGTCGTATTCACTCTGGTGTACTTAATAACGATTTTAAGAAAGCTATTAATGATGCCGACTTCGAACGTGTGATTGCCACGATGCGTGTCATGGCTACTCGTGGTGACTACGATAAGGTTCTGGAAGGTATCACAGATCTTTCAGATAATGGCAAAATTATTGCTGGTACCGAAAACGCCAACGTTCTCTTCAAGGAGTTAATGGCCTTCAAGGATGCCGACCCAGTCCTTGGTCGCTTCGGTAAGTTCGGTAATATTGAAACCGCTGCCTGGAGTACTGGTAAACGTCAAGATAATCGCATTACTTTCGAACAGTTCGCCACAGGTAAAGTTCGCGACCTTGATGGCGAGGAAAAGACTACCAAATTTAATCTTGCTCAAGCTCTCAAAGGTACTTCTCTTATTAAAGCTGAACGTACCGTCTTCGGTGAAATTAATAGCGTATCTCAAAAATACGGTGTTGACCTCTTCGACGCTACACTTTCCAATGTTTCTAGTGCCGCTCTTAACTTCCAATCTGGTGGCGATCAGATGTACTCTCTCATTAATTTAATTACCGGCCTCGATGCTGCCGACTGGAATAACGCCGATACTCGCGACGATAAGGTTCTCGAGCTCACTCAAGATCCTAAGAAGAGCAGTATTCTCGAAGCTGGTCTTAAGAAAGCTACTACCTTCCTTTCTAAGCAGAAAGCTGCCAATATTATTTCCATGAAGTCTGATGTCTTTAATGGTATTATGCAGCTCTTCACCGCTAAATCCTTCAAGGATCTCACCGCCGATGAGTCTGAAGTTCCTACCGATCCAATCGAAAAGCAGAAATACTACGAAGAAAAACTTGCCGAAGCTAAAAATGCTGCCAAAGAAATCTTTGTCAAGCAAATTGAAAGT
>CALIXG010000124.1 GCA_938046495.1 uncultured Candidatus Saccharibacteria bacterium
TAGGAGTAATTTCTTTTTTGCTACCTACGGCTCTCATATCGGCGATTCTTTCTTCAATCGTGCGAATCTTTTTCTTTTTGCTTTTAAGTTTAGCCACCCAGTCTTCAAAACTGATTTCTAAAGGCTGCACAAGCTGGCCTTCATGATCAAAAAAAGCTAGCTGATTGAAATTTTTTTCTGTAACACCAAGAAGAATAGAATTCCCAAAACTATCCTTCGCTATGGGAATAAAACCTCTTTCTAAAATCTCTTCTAAAAAACCACTCTCAATCAAATATTGGAAATTATTGTGTTGACTCGCTTTATTAAAACCATAAAATGCACGTATATCTGAAGTTTTACGATTTATACTAAAACTGGTTTGCAAGCTATTCCCACCATTATATTTAATCAGAAATTCTTTATATTTTTCTGGGAACTTGATTGTAAACCTATCTTCAAAATCCGCTATAGCCTGATCTACACCTTCTGTATCGTAAGGAAAAATTCTTAACATTTCTCACTCCAAATTTCTTGCCATCTTGTTGGGGTTCAATTTAATCAATCCACTATTTTTTAAAAATAAGTACTAAACAAAAAGAGGGACTACACATTCTAATCCTTCCCATTTTAACATTAATTTTGGACTAATTCTAGAAATTCGGTAAAGGTGCGAACCAGAAAATAGGCATTGTTTTCATCACTAGAGCCCTCTAGATTATATGTATCATCATAATAATAAATACCTTCATTTTCATCACCACTCAACCAGAAAACTAGAAAACCATGTTGCAAGGAATCACCTATAATGATTGAATTAGAAAAAAGATCATCTAAGTATTCATCAGTCCAATCTTCTATATCAAAGTTTTTTACGCCAGTCTTAATCCCATATAAAACATCAATATTAATTTCTTCATTGATGTTCTGTATCTCAATAGAATTTTCAAACTCATAGGAAGGACATCGTCCACCATTGTTTTCTTTCAGAAAGTTTTTATAATCTTCTGGAAGAGTTAGGTTGTATTTCTCTTCCAAATCTTTTATTTCCTGATAACTGGCACGACCTAGTGCTCGAATCATTAGGCTCATCTTATTTTCCTCTTCTTTTTAATTTCTGGCTTGTAATCTTTGTTGCATATATTCCATTTGAAGGGCCATTTTACTTAAGGCACTTGATTTTGGAAACCATCTTTCGCAAGAGTAGAGGCAAGTCAGAAAGTCAAAGACCAAAAAAGCCAGTATAAAATAGCATCACAACCTAACAATCACTTGCTCTCGGCCTGCAAATTCATCGATTTCTTCTTGCCATAAAGCTTTTAACTCATCATCAACTACAACAGGACTTCCAATTTCTTCCATTTCTTTCATTCGTTCTTCAATGGATGGAATATGAACAACAGGACTTTTTATCTTTTTTAGAAATTCAGTAAAATCGATAGTGAATGAAATATATGTTTGCTTTTCATGATCATAAAAACCTATTTTATTATAAGTACTAGCGCCGACACCAATTAGAATACTATTAGCAAAACTATCTTTAGCTATGGGTAAATAATGATTGTCAATAAAATCTTCTAAAAATCCTTTTTCGACTAGATAGTTAAAATTACTAAAATAGTTAGCTAATGAAAAACCATAAAAGGAGTGGATATCCGAACGAACTTTCTCTACTTTAAAGGTTGCATCAATCGTATCTCCGCCATTGTACTTTAATAAAAATTCTTTATATTTTTCAGGCAAGGAAATAGAATAATTTTTCTCTAATTGTTCTATTTCATCTAAGACACCATCGGTTTTAAATGGGAAAATTCTTAACATATCTACCTCTTTTCACTACTGGCACCAAAAATATCCTCCATCAATCTGGTTGAGCATATCTCCCAGTATTGAAAGCTGTATCTGAATCTCTCTAAAATCAAATGATTTTTTCTTTCAATCTATATCTGCAATTGGCTCCGCCACTTCTAACAAAGGTCGGGATGGCTCTGTTTGATTGAGTTTTGCCCGCACGGCTTCTGCCACTGCTCGCGGTACACCCACTTCGACGATTTCATCGACACTGGCTTCTTTAATCTTGGTCAGAGATTTGAAATGCTTCATGAGATTTTGCTTGCGTTTAGGTCCTAGACCGTCAATGCCATCCAATTGTGATGAAAAGGAGTTTTTAGAGCGTAGTTGACGGTGGAAGGTGATGGCAAAGCGGTGAACCTCATCTTGGATGCGTTGGAGGAGGAAAAATTCCTGAGAATTGCGAGACAACTCCACCACCTCAA
>CALIXG010000125.1 GCA_938046495.1 uncultured Candidatus Saccharibacteria bacterium
CCTTAATCTCTCTAATTTTAATACCTCGAAGGTGACGGATATGAGACTCATGTTTGGTGACATGTCTAACCTCATCACGCTAGATCTCTCCAATTTCGATACATCCCAGGTGACGAATATGAACCTTATGTTTTCTCTCAATTATGGGAATATGTCTAAGGATAAGCTAGAAAAAATATATGTAAATAATGATTTTAATACCGCTAAGAATATAGACAACTTTGTACGAATGTTTGAAAACCGCAAGAAGCTGCGAGGGGGGAATGGCTCGTATCTCGCTGAACCTTCTTGGGCGGATAAATCATGGCTTCGCGTGGATCGATCTGGCGTAAAGGGTTACTTTACGCGCAAATCTTAGTGTCTAAACAAATTATTTATACAGATGCTTAGTCTGATTTATGAGAAAATCACCAATTTCGCCGTAATGAATATGAGTGTTTAATTCTTCAATATCGATTAATTCATGGCCAATTACGGAACCGTCTGGGTCGCTAGTGAATTCGCCGAGCTTTTCGAGTTCAGCATAGACGCGAAGTTGAAAGCCCTCGTTTCCCTGGTCATCATAAACTCTTTGGTAGCCAAGCGGAAACCAGGATTTGACGGCCATATCTAATTCTTCTTTCGCTTCGCGATTAATAGTTTGAAAGATAGACTCATGAGGTTTTACTCCTCCACCCGGAAGATTGTCAGAAGTGTGAGCGTATTTTACGATAGGAATCTGATTTTTTAAATTTCCGATAATATAAACTTGTGACCAAGGTAAATTGGGGATTTCTTGCCCGATTAAGCTATAAAAATCTGTGTGATATTTTACATTTTTATAGATGAATTCGCCATGTAGTATCGGTGTTTGCATAATTTCATTATAAAACAAAAAAAGACATAAATGCCTTTTCTTAAAATGGTGATTCCGGCGGGGTTCGAACCCGCGATTTTCTGGATGAGAACCAGACGTCCTGGACCACTAGACGACGGAACCGTGAAATAATAATAACATTTTTTGGTTACAGTCGCAAGAGCTTAATTAGTCGCAGTCGAAGCTGGCGTCGTTCCACTCGCAGTCGTCGATGGGGTCGAAAAGATGTGGGTCGGTGTCAGAGTTGGTAGTACGATTACGTAGGCGGAATTCCTCGTCGGACATGTCGCCGAGATCATTTTCGTCGCCCTCGTCTTCGAGGTGATCATCATCGGATGGGTCATTTTCTTCGTAATTTTGATAGTGGTCTGGCAAATCTTTTTGGAAGGCGCCAGAATCCCAGGAGTCGTTCGTGGTGTCTGGATTATCTCTTTCGGAAACCCAGTTCATGTTACTGTTTGGTTCCCCCGCATT
>CALIXG010000126.1 GCA_938046495.1 uncultured Candidatus Saccharibacteria bacterium
ATGCGGTGATTGGCGGAGACGTAATCGAAGCGGCGACCAGAATGCAGAAATACGGATCGACTCATCGAGTATTCGGCGCAGCCTGTGTGGCTTTTGCGTTTCTGGCGGCTGGAAGAATGCACGGAGTGAGTTTCCGGGCAGAAAATCCTTGGGACTTTGAGCCGGGATTATTTTTGGCTAGGCAAGCCGGGGCGGTAGTGAAGAGCGAGCCTGGTTTTCATGCGGCGGCGATGAATGAAGAGTTTTTAGAGATTCTTGAAAACGAAACTCATTAATTCTTCTTGCCGATTAGTGCTATAATATATGTTATGAAAGACAAGCTATTCGATGAATGGATTGGTCTTAAAAAGAAACTACATTTCAACAATAAAATGCCTAGAATATCTGAGGGTGAAATCTGGTGGTGTAGCTTCGGAGAGAATGTTGGGATAGAAATTAATGGGAAGAGTATTCGTTTTACGCGTCCAGTTTTAATAATGCGTAAACTTAGTAAATTTGGCTTTATGGGTATTCCATTAACTTCTCAAATCAAAAGTGGAACCTGGTACGCCAAATTTAATTTTCTATCAAAAGACGAATATGCAGCCTTGTGTCAAGCAAGAGTAATGAGTGTATCAAGGCTTCATTCTAAAATAGGGCAGATACCCCTATCCGATTTATCTATAGTAAAGAAAGCTTTTCAACAATTATACCGATAAAAAATATGCCCTCAACCATAAAGGATGAGGGGATGGCGGGTATTCCCGAATATATTTTTATATTATATTAATAGTCATTACTTGTCAACTTTAGATTACATTATTTTAAATTTTATTACATGCTATAATTAACAGAGAAGAAATCATAAATTTAAGGAGTATTGATTTTGAATTTGAAGATTGGAATCTTATACTTCTAAACCGACCCATTTCTTTTATTCCATTTACCATCAAAATCCGCCTGCCAAAACCTAAATGGAAAAACATAAAAATATGTTAATATAAAAAATAAGAGGAATCATGAAAATCAAAGTAATTAGTTCGAGCTGGAGTGGCCATTCAAGAAATTACACTCCAAAAGAAGAAGAAACATTATATGAAATACAATTAAATAAAAAGTATACTATTAAAGAGCGCGAATTTTCTGATACTGAAGGAAATAAGCGAAAAGAAGAAATCTTCTCATTTGAAATAACCCAAATCGGCGACGATTATATATTGATCCATTGTTCCCAACCATTTTCAGATAACGAAAAAGGCATAAACCTTATGAGTAATAAACAAGATTTTACCATTAATATCAATAAGCCAATTAGACTCATAACGCCAACTATGGATTATGGGGATGTTTTTACACTATCCTTGGTCAAATAATCGTTCCATAAATATAATAATCTAGCCTATTCTAGCCCCTCAAGTGCAACACCTTGAGACCTATAGACTTCGAGTGGGATCTTCCATTCGAGTCTTTTTCTTGGTCTATTGTTTATTAAATTTGCTATCTCTACTATATCTCGTTTAGTGATTTTCTTGAAGTCTGTTCCTTTAGGCAAGAAATCCCGAATAAGCCCATTGGTATTTTCATTCCTGCCACGTTCCCAGGAGTGATAAGGATTCGTAAAATATATATTTGCTCTTAATTCTTCTGCTATCTAGATGGAGTTCTCTTGGCTTATTGATTCTAGTGGTTTTAGCCTTGATGCCATTTCTTTTTATTTCTCGCGCAATAGTTGAGGGATTTCTATCTAATTTCTTAGCTATGGATCTTATACTTTCGTTATTTTTTAACCTATTTTCAATTATTACTCGTTCTTCATACGAAAGTTGTGTATACTTATTTAGAGACATCAATGTCTATCCTTGTTTAAGTTAGTGTTACAAATTTAATTTTAACAGGACTAAGAACGATTGATGTCTCTTTTTGTTGGTTAGTGTTGCACTTGAGATGTTAACTTAGTGAAATTAAATTATTGACATATAACCATAAATGTTATATAATGACAGTAGATTTGGTATACCCCGAATAACTTACACTTGCTATTCTGGTCATACCAGGATAGCTCTTTTTAGAAAGAGGTGAAATATGAAACGTAATATTTTTGCTAGTCTGTTGGCTGTAGCAGTTTTGTCTTTATCAACTGTGAATTCTTTTACCGCCAAGGCTGGCGTTTTAGGCTTGAAGCCTAGCGCTAATCAAGGCACAACTCAATCTAGCGGCAATACTAACGCTACGAACACGGAAGTTCAAAACGTGCAGTACGATACTGGTAAATATCAGTATCCCGCCGAGCAACTTAAGGCCGAGGGCAAAAACTTCGACCGATATGATTGGCATTTGTATCAGAGGTTTGATAATGGCCAACTGATGTACTATCAGTGGGCGGATGATACTGACCATATTATAGAAGAAGGTCGCTATCGTACCTATGGTAAGGGTAAAAAATATGGTGTCGAAGGTATTTTATCCCTCGAACCACTCTATGTTGACCCATACGCATGGGAGCGTGAGGTAGAGGAATGTCCGGAAGTTGATGGTTATCGGGTAGTTTACCCTGATAAGCTGGTAGTTTTCGAATCCAAGAGGACCGATCAATTTGGTTTCCGCATTCAGATTCAAATCCCTGTGTTCCTGAACCCTGAATATACTTATTGCCAGGAGATGACTGTTATTCTCCCCACCGATTTTGATGCCGGTGTGGGCATGTGGAGTATATTCGATCCGAGACAAAGATTTGATTTTCAGGTGAAAGCTCGAGCAGAGGGGAAGATAAAGAGTGTTTATGAAACTGTTTTTTATTCTCAGAAACGCGAAGTGACTAATGTGCGTCTCTATCGAGAGAATCAAAATGAGGTATTATATACCTCTACTGATCAGCTCGATAAAGTAAGTTCCATGATGCGTTTTACGGCAACAAAACCATTTGGTCAGCTTCATAAAGAAATTATCAACTATGGCTTCATTGATTATCTCGATGGCCGTAATATGCTTCATTGATACCCTTTTCGAAACCACCCAACTCGGGTGGTTTTTTATTGTTCTTATTTTTTAATAGACACCTTTATGATATACTATAAGCATTATGGGAGGCAAAATAATAAAACATACAAAGCTATTAATTGTATTATTTGGAGTTATCTTATCTTCGTATTTTATTTCACAAAAAAATACCTATAGCCATGACGTTACTTATGGTAATGATGCTGGGGCGCTTGGTAAATGTAAAATTGGGGGAACCTGTTACACTAAGAGAAATGCGCAGTATAGCGGTTTAGCCTGGTTTTATTATGATTTTGAAGCAAATGATGTCTCAAATGAAAAGAGGGATACTTTTACTTTTCGAGACCTTCTAAATAACAGAAAACCTGGTTTTCCGGTGGATAATGCATTAATGCCAGGAGTGAACCCAAATACTAGAATGTCTTGCAAAAATTCTCGTGGAGTCTTTGTTTTTGGCTATGTTTTGTATCAAAAGACCGGAAAAGGATATCGTAGTACTGGTGGAATTATGTTCCCTCAGAAATTTTCAGAGCTTCTTAATGGTGGATATGAGCATCAGGGTACGCCGATTGATGGTATAGTTGACAGCGTAAGAGCTCAACGCGATTATAATGGTAGTGCCTATAATCAATTCTCCGCAGAATACGAAGCCCAATGGCAAGGTCATGATATTTCCTGGTTCTGTAGTCGCCAGACTACACCGCCACCACCTCCTCCATCGATTACTTCACCTCCCGCTAATATGACTTGTTCCCAAATCCCAGGCACTTTTGGTGCCTACTACAAGGGAAACACTTCTGCCGATACTGGTGTGGTAAATCACTCCTACTCCGGTACTCTAGGCCATAATTCTTGGCAGAAAAACTTCCAAGGCAAGAACTACGTCTTCGCCAAACCAGGCGATCGTGTCCAATTTTATGAAACCTTCTGTTTCCCGATCCAGCAGGTTGGTATCCAAACTGGCAGCTCTCATGTGAGTAGCGCGGACCCGCCAGATCAAAGCAATTTTCAGATTTTTTCCCAGAAGAATGGTTCAGAAAATAATCAATATTTATTCGGTGATTCTCCGGTTCATGATGGAAATTATCACTCCATTGGCCGCGGCAATAAGCGTCCGTTTAGCGGTAATGGACTCGAAACTAGCGACTATGGCTTTACCGCCTATTCGCCAACCCAAAACGCCTCTTCTGAATATGGCTGTCAAACCAACTACTACCGTATGTACGCGCCGAAATTAACCGTTGGTTATCAAATTCCAGGCTTTATTGATTATCAGCACGGTTGTAATTCTGCCGATAAAACCGGCTCTACCACCGAAGTTGGCACCGTAATCTCTCAGGGTATTCGCTATGATAATCTCCGTGCCTGGTATAACGAATATACTACCTGGTCTGGTAGAGATGGCGCAGAAAATGTTCATCATCACTCGTATAATAGTTTTGATTCTGCCGGCGATGCCAGAAGTGGTGGTGCATCTTGGGGCTCGCAGGGAAATAGTTCGTATGTTTTAGCGGTTAAGGTGGGTAGATATTGTACGTCGCACTCACAGAATGGTCATTGTAATAATTGGGAATCCACATATAATTATGTGACCCATTGGAAAAAAGAGTATCCAGATAGTCATGTTAGTACCACCACTCAAAACCTCGGCCAAACCGAGAAGAAGTCCTCTGTCTACACCCCATACAATTTCAATACTTCCATCCATAGCTACATCGAATCCTCCGAAGGTGGGGTCGGCT
>CALIXG010000127.1 GCA_938046495.1 uncultured Candidatus Saccharibacteria bacterium
AAAAGACGGAGAATTAATATATTCAACATGTTCCATTTTCAAAAAAGAAAACTAAAATAAAGATATACGACTATCATTGGGTTCAAGGGCCAGTTGATTTACAGTTTCCAATCAATATTGGACAAAATATCTTAGGTGATTATGAACCATCTCCAAATGAACCAATAAATATTGGCGTTATTGTTCAAGGTTTTTGTGTTTAATCTATAACACCTCTGTTAAGCATGAGAGGTTCGATAGCAGTGTGGTGTAGTGGAGAATGAATTTTTTATGCAAAAATTTTTAAGTTAGGAAATCTAAGTTTTTAGACACAGAAAAAATCTCCCATAAGGAGAGGGAGATTTTAGCGCTTCTTCTCTTTCACTTCGTTACGACCAAGGTTTTTCTTGGTTTCAGTGAAAACGACGTGCTTGCGAAGAATTGGATCGTATTTCTTCAAGCTAAGCTTGTCTGGGGTGTTCATGGTGTTTTTCTTGGTATAGTATGCACGGATACCAGATTCCTCTGAAACGAGACCGACGAGCTTGCGTTTGGTATTACTCTTTTTTGACATGATTGGGACTATTTTACCATAAGATATGAAATCTGTAAATAAATGCACTAAAAATCGGGATAGATTTCGTCAAATTCAATATAAGTATCGGTTTTTTGTTCGATAATTTCTTCGACGGCCTGAATATTGGCTTCGTGGGGTTCGAGCGCCTTAAAAGGCATAAACTGGGCGGCCCGGGCAGTGCGAGACATTGGGGGATGACTCGGTAGGCGCGGTGGTTGGAGGTTAATGATGTCTTGATAGGGGTCAGTCAATTTAGAATCTAGTCGTGGAAGTTTCGATGCGTTCGGTTGATGGGCTTCGATTTGCTGGTTAGGTTTAGGCACGGTGACCTCTGATCTGCTGATTAGGTTTAGGCATGGTGACCTCCAATTTGTTGGTTGCGTTCGCGCATGGTAGAACCTTCGAGATAGCTAGTGCCACGCAGGATGGCGTTTTTACCGTATTTTTGCTTGATTAACATGGTGGCTTGTTCGAGATTTTGATTACGTTTGGCGCGCGCGGCGGTTTTTTGGCTCTCAAAGAGGTCTAATTGAGTGGTGATTAGATCGGCGGATTTGAGGTGGCCGAGGGTGAGGTTAAGTTTCTTGACTGGACGGGTCGAGTCGAGAATTTGAGAGAAGATTTGTAAAAAATATTCAATAATCAGATTAGTTTCATCGGTGTATGAAAAAGATTTGGAGCCATGAGCGAAGGGTTTTATAGAGATAGAATCGGCGGTCTTATCGTAAGAGAGATGCAGGGTGAGGTTATTAGTCAGCAATTGTTTTTCATGAAGTTCATGGCAGAGTTTGTCGGCCATTTCGATGAGAATATTGCGAAGTTTTTCAAAATAAAGTCCGGTGGCAAGGACTTGGCCGGAACTAATACTGTAATCTTTGCGGCGATAAGATTTAATATCGGCGATGGTGGTAGGTTCAATCCCCCAAGCGTGGTCGATAATTAGTTCAGCATTCACGCCGAATTTACGGTAAAGTTTTTCAGAGGCGGTGAGGCTAAATCGGGCGAGATCGCCCATGGTATAAATACCAAAATTATGCAGTGATTTACTAATGCCGGGACCAATCCGCCAAAAATCGATGAGCGGTTGATGGGTCCAAAGTAATTTGCGATAAGAAGTCTCATCGAGCGAGGCGATGCGCACTCCGTCAAGGTCGGCCGTTTGGTGTTTAGCGAGAATATCCATGGCAATTTTAGCTAGATAAAGATTGCTACCGAGGCCAGCGGTGGCGGTGATACCAGTATGACCCAAAACATCCTTAATGATAGTGCGCGCGAGTTGTTCGGCATCCATCTCATAGGCGTGAAGATAGCTGGTAATATCAAGAAATGCCTCATCGACAGAGTAGACATGAATATCTTCGGTGGCAACATAGGCGGCATAAATAGCAAAAATCTCAGAACTAACCTGAAGATAGTCGGCCATGGCAGGTTTGGCGATAATAAAACTGCCGCGAGGGGCTTTTTCGTAAACTTCAAAAAGACGGGCCCGACCAGAGATGCCGAGGGCTTTGAGGGCGGGTGAGACGGCGAGGCAGATAGTTTTTTCGGTACGTGATTCGTCGGCGACTACGAGACGAGCAGTCAAGGGATCGAGTCCACGCTTGACGCATTCGACAGAAGCATAAAAAGATTTGAGGTCAATCGCCAGATAAGTTCGCTTGGAATTTGCTTGCTCCATGCTATTTATTATATAAAAAGGCCAGAAAAAAGGGCCCCATAACGGGACCCAATTTTGACATTTGTGGGGGTTAAGGTGTGTGTAAAATTTAAGTTAAAGATTAGGTTAAGGTTTCCTCAGAGAAAGGAATAGAATCTTCGAGCTTAGCCTTTCTCTCCTTGAAGTAATGTTTTATAAACGGAATCAGATGATCCTTCATGAGTTTGAAGTGTAATTTGTGATCAGCTTCCGTATATTGCGTAAAGTTCGTCCGAAAGAGTCGGTCAGCATTATCGTATTCTTTTTGAGTAAGAAATTTTTGCTCTAAGGCCAGCTTTAAACCGTACAAACTAAAATATTCTTTACAAAGAGAAACTTTTTGACCGCAATCATAGTCGCGTCTAAAAAGTATAAGGCGATCAAGTAGCGCGGCTTGATGCTTAAAATCTTCATTACCCAGTGTAATTAGCCCGGTTTGACTAAAAGGCCCGAGTAAAATTTTGGTATGAATGTTACGAATCGTGCAACCGGTATGACTGCGGACACGCTTATTAAAGCTAATCAAATCCTTATCTGGGTGATATTCTAAGTCGATAACCTCCCATTCTTGAATCGCCTCTTCATAGGTGTCAGCTACAGATGAATCGATGAGATGGCGTCGATATTCTGCAAAAGCCACGTCAAACTGCATCTTCTTAATACGATGGATAAACATAGCTCCCTTAATACGATGAACAAACATAGGTTTTCTCCTTATTGAGCAACATAATACTGGTGAACGAAATCAGACAGGTTTTTGAATTCGTAAGTCTTA
>CALIXG010000128.1 GCA_938046495.1 uncultured Candidatus Saccharibacteria bacterium
AAAAGGAACTCGCCGCCATTAATTTCATTAGTGAAATTTCTGCCCGTCTGGTCCACATAGACGAATCCGAGCGCTATTACAATGCCACCGGCATCGCTGAATACGGCAACGAACGCGAAATTAAGCGCAAAGCCGATGAAATCGTTACCCTCATTCGTAACAACAAGCTCCCAATGAGCCTAGATGAGCTTGACGCCAAATTGAATTACGAGCATCCAAATCACATCCGTGCCATCGCTTCTATCTCTAAGCAACTTTCTTCGCTGGATGACCAGTGGGGTCTCGCCAAATGGCCAACTGTCAATCCAAAAAACATCCGTGACAAAATTTATGTTATTTTGAAAAATCAAAATGAGCCAATGCACTTTAGTGACATCGCCGACGCAATTTCTAATTCCAAATTCCGTCGTAAAAATGTCACCACTCAGGCTATCCACAACGAGCTCATTAAAGACCCTCGTTTTGTCTTAATCGGTCGCGGTATTTACGCTCTTGATATCTGGGGCTACAAGCGCGGCACGGTCGCACAGATCATTACCGACATCCTAAAAGAAGCCGGCGAGCCGCTCACGAGAGAAGAAATCGTCAAACGCGTGCTCAAAACCCGTAAAGTTAAAGAAACCACCATTCTCTTAAATCTTCAGAACAAAAAACTTTTCCGTCGTGTCGACCGAAACACTTATACTTATGCTGACGAACTCGGTCAGTAATGCTAAAATAGAAGTATGATAGCGGAATTAGTTCATTTTATCTTGATGCCTATTGTTTGGCTCCCCATTGTTGGCGTCCTAGGATATCTCACATATAAAAATTACAAAAAAATCAATCAACTAAAGACTCTTAATCTCGAGTCGGTGCTTTTGATGCTGGAAATTCCAAAAAATAACGACAAAAAGGAACTTTCTGCCGAGCAAATGTTCGCCTCACTTCACGGTATTTTGAAAGATGCCGAACTTTTGCGTCAATCTGGCACCGCCCAGGAACACCTCAGTTTCGAGATTGTTTCCTCTGGTGGACAGATTCGTTTTTATGTTTATGTACCAAAAACTCTCCAGAGTTTCGTCGAAGGTCAGATTTATGCCCAGTATCCAAGCGTGCAAATTCACGTCGTCGACAAAGATTACACCGAAACCGTTCATAGCCACAATGTCGTCTACACCTCCGAGCTTTCACTCACCGAAAATGAGGTTTTACCGATCAAAACTTTCGATACTTTCGAAGTCGACCCACTCGCTGGCATCACTGGTACCCTCGCCAAACTAAATCCTGATAGCAATGAAGAACTCTGGATTCAAATCCTCACGCGTCCGGTCGCCGATTCCTGGCACCAAAAAACCGATGCTTGGGTCAAAACTCAAAAAAATCCCGCTTCTTCTCTTAAATTATTTAATATCGATTGGACTTGGCTAGCCGAACTCCTTTCCGCACTTTCCACCCCACCAAGCGGTGGTTCTGGTAGTCCAAAACCAGCCGTCGAGCTTTCTGAACGTGTCAAATCACAAATTTCCGCCGCCGAAACTAAGGCCACCAAACTGGGCTATCAGGTCAAAATCCGCCTTGCTTATCTCGGAGACAGCGAGATTAACGCCCAACTCGATATGCAGGCTCTGGTCGGTACCTTCAAGCAATATAATTCCACCAACCTCAATGGCTTCAAATCCATCGGTGGTAGCTTCAATAGAGAAGATCTCGAAGCTTACAAACTCCGTCAATTCACCGATGAAGGCTTCATTCTCAATATTTCTGAACTTGCCTCGGTTTATCATTTACCACATACCTCTGTAGAAACTCCAAATATCGTCTGGGCCACCTCAAAAACGGCTGAACCGCCAGCAAAACTCCCTCTCATCACCGGTATTGCCAGCAATGATGAAAATATTTCCGCCTTCGGTCTAACCAATTTCCGTGGTATCAATCATCAGTTTGGCATGCTCCGTCGCGACCGTTCTCGTCACATCTATATCATTGGTCAAACCGGTGCCGGTAAATCTGGTCTGCTCGAGCTTTTTGCCCTTTCTGACGTTTTCTATAATCAGGGTTACTGTATTATTGATCCGCACGGTGATTTTGCGGTCAATAACCTCCGCTTCGTACCCGCTTCCCGTGTGAAGGATGTGATTTATTTCAATCCAGCGGACACTCAATTCCCGGTCGGTTTCAACCCACTCGAAGTTTCTGATGCCTCGAAGAAGCCAAACGTTTGTTCTGAAGTAATTGGTGTTTTGAAGCGTATGTTCGGTGATTCTTGGGGTCCACGTCTCGAACATATCTTGCGCTATACTCTACTTGCCCTGCTCGATCGCCCAGAAACTACTCTGCTCGACATTTCTCGTCTCCTCACCGATAAAGAATTCCGCAAAGAAACTCTCGATTATTGTACAGACGTCACAGTGTTGCAATTCTGGAAACATGAATTCGGTCAGTGGAATGATAAGCAAATCAACGAATCCATCGCCCCAGTTCTCAACAAGGTCGGTGCTTTCACTGCCAACCCAATCATCCGTAACATTATCGGTCAACCAAAATCCACTTTCAATGTCCGCCAAATTATGGACGAAGGGAAGATCTTGGTGGTTAACCTCTCTAAGGGTCTCATCGGTGAAGATAATGCCGGTATTCTCGGTGCCTTCTTAGTCACTAAAATTCAGCTAGCCGCCATGTCGCGCTCCGACATTCCAGAAGTTGAAAAACGTCGTCCATTCTATCTCTATGTCGATGAGTTCCAGAACTTTGCCACCGATTCCTTCGCGGTAATCCTTTCCGAAGCTCGTAAATACGGCCTCAATCTCACCGTGGCTAACCAGTACATCTCACAGATGACCGAAAACGTGCGTAATGCCGTCTTCGGTAACGTCGGTACCACGATTTCATTCCGCGTTTCTGCCGACGATGCGCCAATTCTCTCCAAGCAATTCGCCCCAGTTTTCGATGAATCTGATTTAATCCAAATGAACAACCGCCACTTCGTGATTTCCATGATTATCGGTGGGGAAAAGGTGCCAGCCTTCTCTGCTACCACCCTGAATATCCCACATAGCCCTCACGATAATTTCGATCAAATTATCGCCCACTCCCGTGAATATTATTCCCACCCACGTGCCGAGATTGAGCGACAAATTCGTGAAACTATTGAACAGAGTGAAAAATATAAGCAAGAACTCTCTAATTCCGGCCGCCAACCAGCCGACAAGGCCTCTCGTGAGAATTTGCCAACCCTCACTTTCATTAATGGCAAACCTTCGATGTCCGCTAAACCTTTCGATGCTAAAAAGTTTTCACCAAATACCGTCACTAATCAAGCCAAACCAGGACTCAAGGACCTTAAGGATATTCTAGAAGCAAAAACCTCCGCGCAGACTCATTCCGAGCCTCAAAGTAAATCTACCACCCAAAACCAAGAACAGGGAAATACTCCCCTTTTCATCAACCATGACGCTTCTACTCCTGCAGTCACCACTGTTAATACTCAGACCTCCACTATTGTAGCCACCTCTGTCACCACTCAGGCTTCTACCACTGTGGCCACCCCTGTTACGGATCATACTTCCACCCCTGTTAATTCCCCTGTTGTCAACTCAAATATAGTAACTGCTGCACCAGAGGCCCCAGAACGGGCTTCACAGCCAAATACAGCCAATCAACCAGATTCTACCGAAAACCACGCTCAAGCGTCTGAAAATGTTTTAAACTCAGCTTCATCCATATCATCACCGAACCCAAACAGTGACACCCACGAATCTCACGCTAAGCCACAAGGGAATCGTAGTTTCAAGAATCGCAACTTCCGTAACCGCAACAACTTCAAGAAAAAGGGAAACAAACCAACTTCCGTCTCCGGCCCGAAACCTACCCCAATCAACTAAAAATAAGCCCTGTTAGGGCTTATTTTTATTCCTTAATGCTTCTCCACCCCTGTTTGGCC
>CALIXG010000129.1 GCA_938046495.1 uncultured Candidatus Saccharibacteria bacterium
TCTTGCCGCTGATGAACAAGTTTATGTAATTTGTCGCCTGATCGATGAGGCTATTTCCGAGGAGGATAAATCGCGCACAGTTATCGAAACTGCGAAGCTCATGCAGAAACAATTTAGCAAGTATCAAATCGGTATCCTACATGGTAAATTAAAACCCGCCGAAAAAGACCAGGTGATGCAAGATTTTAAGGATAAGAAAACTCAAATTTTGGTCTCTACTACCGTGGTGGAAGTGGGTGTGGATGTGCCGAATGCCACTCAGATTGTGATTCTCAACGCTGATCGCTATGGCTTAGCTCAACTTCATCAATTACGTGGTCGCGTCGGTCGCGGTGACAAACCCAGCCAGTGTTTTTTGGTTACTACCGGTGAAAATCCACCTAGTCGCAGACTTCTCGAGATGGAAAAATCCACCGACGGTTTTTATCTTGCCGAAGTCGACCTAAAACTTCGCGGTCCGGGGGAAATTTACGGGGCGATGCAGCACGGGGAATTGAATTTAAAGATTGCCAGTCTCACCGACACTAAGTTAATTGAGTTGGCGCGCACGCATGTCGAAAAATTCTTAAGCTCGCCCGATTCTATGCTAAAATATACAGAGTTAAGCCAAGATATTAAAAAATATCAGCAGCTGACGACTCTTAATTAAGGAAAATATGTATTCAACCCTAGCAATTAGTGATAAATCGAATGGGAAAATTGTTGGTACTCACCAGAAACTTGACCGAATTGCCCGCAAAATTATTGATAAAAACCTGCCACACAATTATTTTTTCCCAAATATTTCAGAAATCTTAAATTTTGAAGGCATGGGCGGACCGGACGGCCTGAAGCGTAAAAGTCCTGGCGTCGATGAACCGATGCACTTCATTGACCCAGATCATGATAATGGTAAACTCATGACTTTGATTTTGGATCACCAATATAATCTAAGAAAAGCCCTCGAAGAAGGAAATAAGGTGCGTGCCAGTTTTGAGGCTGGTTGGATGGCTCATGCTATTACTGATGGTCTGACGCCCGCCCACCATTTTCCTCTGGAAAATACGCAAAAACAACTGATGACCAAGGATGAATTTGTTAAAGTTTTCGGTATTCCCATCAAAGGGATTATGCGCGGTCGAAACTCGCTTGAAACTTTGCGCAATAACTGGCTCTATTGGGGTGCTAATGGTTTTATGACTAAGCACGTGGCTTTCGAATATGGTGTCGCGATTACCCTTACCGCTCTGCCGGAGCGAGCGGTGATGCCGAAAATCAAGAAAGCGGACCTAGTGAATGTCGATCTCGAAAAAGCCTTCCACGAATCTCTGGCCAAGGTTCACGCTCTGAAAATGTATGAAAATTTCTTGAATCAGGGATGGAACACCGAGTTGGTTTTTCAAACTAAGAATATGCTTCTCCCGGAAATCGTTCGCGCTATTACACTTGGTTGGGCTTCCTCGATTCCATATTTTAATAAAAAACTGCTAAAATAAAACTATGAAGTTTATGGCAAAATCTGGTAAAGTTACGGATCTAAGGATTACCTCTGGGACACTTCGCGGGCAAAAAATTCTCACCCCGAAGCTCGCCGTCACACATCCGATGGGCTCACGCGAACGTCTGGCGATTA
>CALIXG010000130.1 GCA_938046495.1 uncultured Candidatus Saccharibacteria bacterium
AGTAAAGAATACGCCAAAAGCCCGTGAGTGGCATAATTCGATTTCTAAGAAAGTTTTAGCCTTTATTGAAATTGCTGATTAAAATATTAAGATAGCAAAAAAATCCTCTAAAGAGGATATTTTGGCGCCGCAACCTGCATAGAATCTTCATTACTATGCCGCAGGGGTAAACCAACTACTTGCCAGTCGCTGCATTGATTTAATTATAATACCACAATTTGAAAAATACAAGAATTTTGGTAAAATAAATATACAGCGCCTTGGTCTGGATTCGTTCCCGCCAAGGTTTTTTGATTTAAGATAATTTTATATGATATAGTGAAAGTATCGAAGCTCTTGCACGGCGCCGAAGGTACCTACTGCAGGAGCTTCTTTTTTGATATAAAAATAACGACCATGATGTGTAAATGTATAAAATATGCATATAATATGTTTATGAATAAGATCAATCTCTTGCTAACTCAAGCTAATGACAACCTAAAAGACTGCAGGGCGACTATAGAAAAAGCCGTTCAGGTAGCTGAACAATATGTCTTTCCAAAGTTAAGAATAGATTGGGATATTGATTTACTTGTCACAAATCGCCTATATGACATCATTATCCATGAGGATGGAGTTGGTGGACGCGCACGAGCTAATGACTTTATCGAGTTTACGATAGGTGAAGAAAAAGCGACTGAAAACTTGATTTCTGAGATGGTTGCTCACGAGCTTTGCCATGCGGCGCGTTGGGGTAAAAATGACGAGTGGGCTAACTCGCTATTTGACGGAATAATTAGTGAAGGTATCGCAACTTATTTCGAGGCAGAATTCGTTAAGGATCGCACAGAGAAAACAATATTCATTAAAACTATTCTGGAACGAAGCGATGAGGAAAATGAAAAGATTCTTGAAAAACTACGTAGTCAGCTGGATTTGAATTATTGCGATTATAATTATGATACGATTTTTTTCAATGGAAGTAATGAACTTCCCCGCTGGTCTGGGTATTCACTCGGGTATTATTTAGTGAAAAAATATCTGAAGAAAACTGGCAAGAAAATCGATGAGGCTTTTTTCGATAAATATGCAGATTTTAAGGCAGTAGTATTGTAAATAAAAAGCGCGGAGGGTTTCATGTTTTTTGTTGGAATCAAAAAAGAGGGTCTTCGCTTAGGTAGTTAGCCGTTCGCGCTGCCCTCATGGTAATATTTCTTAAGTATAGCATACAGGTGAAGAATGTAATAACTTTTTGGTACAAATTGGAATTTCTTGAGTGGTATAATCGTAAATAGAACACTAGAAAAGGAATAGCTTTTATGGAAAACGCTCCACGAGGTAATGGTGAAAATAACACATCATATATTGGTGAAAATAACACATCTCATATGCAGAAACTAGATCCATGGGAAAAGATGGTTCAAAAAGTTAAATTTGTAGGCGGCGAAAAGGTCGAAAAAGAGCCGAGATTTATTAAACTAGAAGATCTCGAAAGCGTCTGTTCGCTTGACAATTGTGCGATTTTTGGACATGGAACTGGTTCGAGTGGAAATGGTCATGATACGGTTGAACATATATTTAATGACGGCTTAAAAGGTTTTGAATCGCTAGGTAGTATGGTCGCAGCGGATTGCAATGAAGAGATTTCTGGCTCTACCGACCTTATGGATAATACTGTCGGTATTTATACCTCACTTGATGGTGATTTTAATAATGCGCG
>CALIXG010000131.1 GCA_938046495.1 uncultured Candidatus Saccharibacteria bacterium
GTACAATATTTCAGATTTTATAATTTTTAAAAACTCAAACTTTTTATGGTAAAATAAGGCAAATGCAGAAGATATTTTCGCAGAAAATGTGTTTTCTTAAAATGAAGCAGAAAGTTATTTGCAATTTCGCATTAATTTTAACTTTTAGTTTTGTTTCCTTAAATATTTTATCCAATAATGCTTTTGCTGTTTATACGCCAACCCTCTCAGCTTCAATCGATCAATCGGAGCTTACGGTAAACGGAAATCAGGTAATAAATTCAGCAAGTAAGAGCACGAATCTAACTCTTAATCTTAAAGTTAATACCAATAATAAAACTGGCTACACCACCACTATTAGTTCAGAAACGGAAAATACCGCTCTTATAAATACGAATACGGGTGGAACAGATAAAATTAGTTCTATTTCCGATATCACCTCACTGAATGGTTTTTCCGCCAATACTTGGGGTTATAAGCTTAGTAATGATGTAAACTATAATCCAATCCCCGCGCTTTCTAGTCCAGCGAATCTTATTCAAACAACCGCTAAGACCAATGGTGATGAGGTTAATAATATAGATTTGGGGATAAAATTAGGTAATAATCTCGAATCTGGAAATTATAAAAATAAGCTCATTTTTTCTGTAGTGACAAATTATTATGAAGAAAAAGCTATACTCGTTTCTGGTATGGAACTTCATAAAAGACTTAAAACTCCCATCGGGTGCCTTAACGAATATTTTACCAAAGAGAGTGGACATAAGACGAGATTCATGCTTAGATATGACGACTTTAGCAGTTATTCCAAACATCCTGAAGATGATAGTATTGTTCAATATATCGAAAAAGTTATGACGGGTCAAATTACTAGTGATTGTTTAAAGTTAGGTGAATTTAGTATGTGGCCTTTTCTTGCACCAACTAGTATTCACTCTTTAAAACGAAGTAGCACTCCCCCCACGCAGTACGACAATGCTATATCAATGGAAGATACAACTTCGGATATACCAATTACGTATTGGATAGATACTACTAGTAAGACTTTATATTATTATTCTTCAGCAAATAAAATTTATCTTAATGAAGATTCAGCTTCATTGTTTTCCCCATTTATATTTGGTAATGAGCTTGACTTGTCTGGATTTGATACAAGTCTAGTTGTGGATATGAGTTCGATGTTTGCTGAGACTTTGATTGGTATAGATTCTCTTGATTTATCTACCTTTAATACAAAAAATGTTAAAAATATGGAATCAATGTTTGCGTCACTGTCATTTTATAATGTCAATGGTCACACTCAAAATATAAATCTTTCGTCTTTTGATACTAGAAATCTAGAGAATATGAACTTTATGTTTGCGGATCTTGCTGGACTTCGTGTTATAGATTTGACATCATTCTATACTCCAAGCCTAAAACAAATGAAAGGGACGTTTACAAATTGTTTTAGTTTAAAAACTCTAAAAATTCCAAACATCATCACTGAAAAAGTTGTTGACATGAGTAGGTTATTTTACGGAGTCAAACCCGATCCCATAAATCTTTCAAGATTTGATACCTCTAAAGTAGAAGATTTTAGTTATTTATTTTATAATTCAACCATAGGTGAAGATAGCCAGATGCCAGCATGGGATACTTCTTCAGCTCGGAATATGCAGTCTATGTTTGCAAGCAGTGGTTTTTCAGTGCTAGACATTAGTAACTTTGATACAAGTAATGTGACTAATATGTCAGGCATGTTTGATGGAATGTTAATCTTAAAGGAATTACGAATTGGCAGTAAATTTAATACCACAAACGTAACGAATATGGAGCGAATGTTCTATGATTTACCTAAAATGACTGAGTTGGATCTTTCTAGTGCAAATTTCAATACCTCAAAAGTTGAGAATTTTGATTTAATTTTTGCATTAGATAATGCCTATACTACCTCTAAACTCCAAAAAATTTATGTTAAACAAGATTTTGATATTACTGAAGCAAAGAAATATGCGCCAACTACAGAGCAGCCAAATGTGAATAAAGATCTATTCCATAATCAGAAAGCACTTCGCGGAGGCAATGGTTCTTTTAAGTCAAACCCTTCTGACGCCGACCTTACTTGGCTCCGTATCGACCGTCCGGGCGCTCCAGGCTATTTTACTCAGAAATAGAGTACTTTATTATCCTGTATAAGAAAAATAAGATCTCTGTCTTTTTTTGAATCATTCAGAACTCCAGCGACTCAGAAGTCCAGAGGTCACCGCTCTAATTTTGTGGTATAATAAAGAAAAACTAACCAGGAGTGTTTATGGCAAAATTAGAAGATATTGTCAGCTTATGTAAACGTAGAGGATTTATTTTCCAAGGCTCCGATGTCTACGGCGGTATGGCTGGTACCTGGGATTTTGGCCCACTCGGCGTTAGTTTGAAGAAAAAACTCAAAGATCTTTGGTGGCAATATTGGGTGGAAAATCGTAATGATATGTATGGTGTCGATGCTGCTATTATCATGAACCCACGTACCTGGGTTGCCTCTGGCCACGCCGCCACTTTTTCCGATCCTTTGGTCGAATGTAAATCTTGTCACGGCCGTTTTCGTGCTGATAAACTAGCCAAGACCGCTGAGGGCCATGATCTTTCCACGGAAATTACCGGTGAAGAGCTCATTAAGGCTCGTATAAAGTGCCCTACTTGCGGCAAAATCGAATGGGGTGAAGTCAAACCATTTAATATGATGTTCCAAACTCACGTTGGTGCCGTAGCCGACAATAGTTCCATCGCTTATCTTCGCCCAGAGACCGCCCAAGGTATTTTTACGAATTATAAGAACGTGGTCGACACGATTTATCCAGATATGCCATTCGGT
>CALIXG010000132.1 GCA_938046495.1 uncultured Candidatus Saccharibacteria bacterium
GTTTTGCTAATTAGAACTAGGCAAATTACGAAAATCAATGGGAGAGAATAATGAGTGTGAAGCGAAAGTTTCAGCAGAACCATCAAGGTAGGTCATTTTTTCAATATCTATTAACATTTATCTTATCTAATTTTCTTTGCATTCTTTTCAGCCAATCCACCTTTGCTGCACCAAATATTTCTATGTCAATTGTCGGTGACACCAATGTGCATGCTATTTTTCCGACTTCAGGCAAGATTGAAACTTCTAAAACCGCCGATATTACGGTGAATTCCGATGGCGTATTTGGGTACAAGCTCTTCATGAGTAGTGACAGCGAGAATACCTCACTTGTCAGTCCAGATGCTAGTAACGCAGACTACATCTCATCTGTCAGTGGCAGTGACAATAAGCTCTCTGAGGATATGCATAATCAATATGGATATAATATCGAGAACACCGATAATAAACTTTATAATGCCATACCTGCCTTAGGTACTCCTGAAATGATTAAACGAGTGAAGACTAAGCTTAAAAGTGCGGATATTATTAAGTTTAATCTAGGTTTTGAATTAGAAAATACTATCACTCCAGGCAATTATAAAAGAAAGCTCATCTTTAGTCTTATTTCAGACGAGCAAGCCTCCGCCCAGTTAGTTAGTGGTCGAGAGATCAATAAAGCGCTCAAACGCCCAACTGGTAGCGCATATGACGATCCTTTAGAATCCCCTCTTTGGAATTATTACGACATCAATATTAGGGTTGGTGTAGAAAAATGCGAAGAGGATATCCCCCCAGAAAATATATCTGTCATCTCCGTCCCAGACTCTGAAGTTGAAGTGTATTTGGGGGTATGGAGAAGTGGCTTCCAATCCGCAAGTTATCATGCCTGCATTTGGAGCTATGCTACGGAATTAATATTCCCAGAAGACCTCTCTTATATGTATGCTGGCTTCCAAAGTCTTAATGGAGATGCAGGCTTTAGTTTTTATGATGGCAGGTCCGTCTCGATGTTAAACTTTAAGAAGACCAAAGATATCTCTCATTTGTTTCACACCGCCTCGCCAGGAACTAATTATATAGATACTTCTACCCTAAAATTTTTTGATTTATTTAAAAACTCTCCAATTGAAAACGCTGAATCAATCTTCGAAAATTCTGGAGTTTACAAAATCGGATCAGATTTTGAATCTGTTGCAAACAAGGCTAAAAATTTCAAAAATGCTTTCAAGGATATGAATACAGGTAATTATGACTATAAAACCACAAATTGGCTATTCAATAATGCCGAAGATACCTCATCGATGTTTGAAAACTTCAATATGTCTGAAATAAAATTACCAAATGTCACCTTTGCTAAGGTTAAAAACGCCAACTCCATGTTCAAAAATATCAAATCTCTCAGTACCTTCGATATTAATCAGGCTACTTTTGCCGCTGCAGAAGATGTAACTAGTATGTTTGAGGATGTATATTTCAATGATACACTTAAAATGAACAATGCTACTTTTTTAGCCGCGAAAAATGCATCTAATATGTTTAAGTCGGTGGAAATTAATACAGTCAGTCTACCAAGTGCCACCTTCGATAGCGTAGTTAATGCCAATGCTATGTTCATGGAATCAAAAATCAGCACTCTCACTATCAGTCAAGCAACTTTTGCAAATGCTGAAGACATTTCATCAATGTTTGAATCTACTTATGATAAACTTGTTGATATTAATCTTCAAAGTGCTACCTTTGCACATGCAAAAAACGCTCACCGTATGTTTTACGGGGGGCAAGCCACATCGGTCAATCTGGCTAATGCGGTATTTAATGAATTAGAAGACGCATCATCGATGTTTGAGGATCAAGATTATTTAACTGAAATAAAACTGCCAAAAGCCACTTTTGATAAAACAAGCAATTTCAACCGGACCTTCTTTTCTGTATCTGCGGTCACCACCATCAGCCTGCCAAAAATCACCTTTAGAGCCGCAGAGGACTTAGCAAGTATGTTCCATGATTGCGTTAACATGACAACTTTGAATCTAAATCCTTCAAAAATGGTTGCCTCGCATGTTGTCACTATGGCGAGTATGTTTAAGGGAGCATACAGTGTGGCTGAGATTAATCTTGAAAAACTCAATATTAATGGTGGCACACTTCAGGATATTCAGGAAATCTTTAAGGATAATAGTGCTGCTGAAAAAATTATTTTACCAACTGTTTTCGATACTTCAAATGTCACTAATATGGCATCGGCATTCGAAAATTGTCAAAGATTGACCGAGATCGGTAATTATAATCAACTTAATCTAAAAAGCGTCACAAATGCTAGTCGTCTATTTGCGGATGCTGAAAGTCTTGATTTGAAACAAATTATTCCACTATTAAAAACTGATAGCATTGAAAATGCTTCATTCATGTTCTATCTTGCATATTCGTCAGCTCCCGTCGCTCTCTCCAATAACTTTAAGACCAATAGTATCACTACCATGCAAAGTATGTTCCAGGGATTCATGACTCCATCTCTTGATATTTCGCATTTTAGCTTGGAAAATACCACCACTATGGAGGGTATGTTTAGCGGAAAAGAGGCATCGCTATCATATCCCGTCGGTGGTCAATACTACGCTGTTTCTGAGGTCATTTGGCCAAACAGCATTCTGAATGCCCCGCATTTAACCACCATGAAGAGCCTTTTTCATGAGAACCATCACATTACTAAGCTCAATCTACCAAAATTCATTAGTCCAGCTCTCACTGATACTAGTTTTATGTTCTTCAAAATAGACAAAGAAATCACAGCAATAAATGTTGATGGCCTTGATACGCAGAATGTAGAGGATATGTCTGAGATGTTTGAAGGACTAAAATTCGATCGCGGCAGTCTAGGCGGTAGCTTTGCTCCTAAATTCAAGACTACCAGTCTAAAAAATATGTACGGTATGTTTTATTATATGAACGTTGATCATCTTGACCTAACTGCTCTTGATGTTTCAAATGTCACTAATATGGAATATGCCTTAAGTAATGGATGGCTTATTACGATAGATCTCACTGGCTGGAATACCAGTAATGTAGAAAATATGAAGGATCTATTTAGCTGGCAATATTATCTCACGACAATTTATGCCTCAGACAGCTTTATCACTACCAAGGTTACGCAATCGGATAGTATATTTAATATGAATGGATATGATAATCTTGTCGGCGGTAATGGCACCCATGCTGCAGGTCAAGATATTACCTACGCTCGTATCGATCGTCCAGGCAAGCCAGGCGCTTTTACTCTAAAATAGTTTCAAAAAAATACCCCTTGAAAAAATCCCGAAAATGCGTTAAAATGGTTACAAGAAGTAGTGTGCCTACTATTAACATGTCTTTTTATTTTAGCGAGATGGAAAGACATAAGTAGCAGTAATCTTCGGCGCTAAAGATTATTAACACTAAATAAGAGGGAAAAGTGAGTAAAAAAAGTACCATTCCAGATGGCAGTCGTGTCTTTTTCACTGAAGGAGACAAATTGCCTATCCCTGATCTTACTGCACACCAGAAAGATTCTTGGGAAGAATTTGTACGTTCGGGTCTACGCGAAGTTTTCACCGAACTCAATCCAATTGATGACTATACTGGTCAGAAATTGTCACTAAAGTTTAAAGATTATGAATTTAAGGCTCCAAAGCATACCATTCAGGAAGCCAAATATAATCTTGAAACCTACGAAGCTCCTTTGCACGTCAAAGCAGAACTTCAAAACAAAGTCACTGGCGAAGTCGTCGAGCAGGAAATTTACTTCGGTAATTATCCATGGATGACCGACCGTGCTACCTTCATCATTAATGGTACTGAGCGTGTGATTGTTTCTCAGTTGATTCGTTCAGCTGGTGTCTTTTTCACCGCCGAAACCATTGGCATGAAGCGCTATTACGGTGCTAAGGTGATTCCAGGTCGTGGTGCATGGCTCGAATTCGAGACTGCGCCAAATGGTTGTATCTATGTAAAGATCGACCGCCGTCGTAAAATCCCAGTTACCACCCTTCTTCGCGCGCTTGGCGTTGTGAAGGATGCTGATATCAAGGCCAAATTCGAAAATGTCGACACTGGTGCGATTAATTACATCGATTCTACTATCGATAAGGATACTACCAGCTCTCAAGCTGCTGCCCTTCTCGAAGTTTATCGTCGTCTCCGCCCAGGTGACTTAGCTACTGTCGAGAATGCTCGTTCTATGGTTGAACGTACCTTCTTCGACTACAAGCGTTACGATTACTCTCGTGTCGGTCGTTTCAAGATTAACCAACGCTTAGGTTTTGATACACCTAACGACAGTACTCACCGTACCTTGCAAATGGATGATCTCGTCGCGATTATTGCCGAAATCATTCGCTTGAATAACACTCAAGAGCCTGCTGACGATATCGACTCTCTCTCTAACCGCCGTGTGCGTATGGTTGGTGAACTTGTCCAACGTCAATTCCGCCTTGGTATGCTTCGTTTGCAACGTAATATCCTAGACCGCATGTCTATGGTTGACGCTAAAGAAAAAGTCACACCATCTCAGCTCCTTAACCCACGTCCAGTGGTTGCTGCAGTTCGTGAATTCTTTAGTACTTCCCAGCTTTCTCAGCTGATGGATTCCTACAACCCATTCGGCGAGCTTGCTCACAAGCGTCGTCTATCATCTATGGGTCCTGGTGGTCTCACTCGTGAACGCGCCGGTTTCGATGTGCGTGATACCCACCCTACTCATTACGGTCGTATCTGTACCGTTGAAACCCCTGAAGGTGGTAACGTGGGTCTTGTATTGAATCTTGCTACCTACGCTCGTATTAACGAATATGGCTTTATTGAAGCCCCATATGTTGTTGTAAAAAATGGTAAAGTTACTGATGAAGTTATCTACGTTGATGCTAGTGTCGAACGTGATATGGTAATCGCTGATACCTCTGTCAAATTGAACGCCAAAGGCGAATTTGAAGATGAATGGGTCTCCGCTCGTGTGAACGGTCAGCCAGTTCAGGTTGAATCCGCTAAGGTTACCCACGTCGATGCCGCTCATAAGGAAATTCTCGGTATCTCCGCCGCTCTGATTCCATTCGTGGAAAAGAACCGTGTCGACCGTGCACTCATGGGTTGTGCCATGCAGAAACAGGCTGTACCTCTTCTCCGCAACCAAGCTCCAACCGTTGGTACCGGTATTGAAAATGATATCGCCCGTGCCACTTCTCAGCTTATCGTCGCCGAAGGTGATGGTGTAGTTGAAAAGGCCGATGGTCAATCCGTCATCGTCAAATATGCTGACAAAACTTCGAAAGAATACATTGTCGAGCATTTCGAACAAACCAACTCTGACCAATGTTACAACCAACGCTGTGTGGCGGTGCGTGGTCAAAAAGTTAAGGCTGGCGATACACTTATTGAAGGTGCTTCTCTTGAAAATAATGAACTCGCTCTCGGTCGCAACCTTCTCGTGGCCTTCATGCCATGGCGTGGTTACAACATGGATGACG
Source organism: uncultured Candidatus Saccharibacteria bacterium (assembly GCA_938046495.1). Classification (GTDB taxonomy): domain Bacteria; phylum Patescibacteriota; class Saccharimonadia; order Saccharimonadales; family Saccharimonadaceae; genus Nanosyncoccus. The sequence continues at coordinate 5,478 of CALIXG010000132.1, forward strand.
CCATCGTGATTTCTCGCAAGCTTGTCGAAGATGATACTTTGACCTCTATTAATATTAAAGATTTCGATGTAGAAGTTCGTGAAACCAAACTTGGTCCAGAACAGGTTACTCGTGATATTCCTAACGTTTCTGAGCACGCTCTGCGCCACCTCGGTGAAGACGGTATCGTGACTGTAGGTTCCGAAGTGAAGAATGGCGACATCCTCGTCGGTAAGATTACCCCTAAAGGTGAACAAGAGCTCAGTTCTGAGGAACGTCTCCTTCGTGCGATCTTTGGTGAAAAAGCCAAAGATGTCCGTGATACCTCAGTTCGTATGAGTGGTGGTACTTCCGGTAAAGTTATCGGTGTCCGCATCTACACTCGTGAACAAGGTCACGAACTCAAGGCTGGTGTTCTCATGCAGATCAAGATTTATGTCGCTGAAATGCGCAAGATCCAGGTCGGTGATAAGATGGCCGGTCGTTACGGTAACAAGGGTGTAGTTTCCCGCGTACTTAACGTTGAAGATATGCCATTCATGGCTGATGGTACCCCAATCGACGTCCTACTTTCCCCAATGGGTGTGCCTTCTCGTATGAATCTCGGTCAGCTTTATGAAATCCACATCGGTATGGCTGCTCGTATTCTTGGTTACAAGGTTGCCACCCCATCCTTTAACGGTATCCCTGATGAAGTTATTTCAAAGGAGCTTGAAAAGGCTGGTATTGATAGCAATGGTCGTACCCAACTTTATGATGGTCTCACCGGTGAACCATTCCACGAAAAGACTGCAGTTGGTGTGATGCACATGATTAAGCTTCACCACATGGTCGAAGACAAGATTCACGCTCGTTCGACTGGTCCTTACACTATGGTCACCCAGCAACCTCTCGGTGGTAAGGCTCAAAACGGTGGTCAGCGTTTCGGAGAAATGGAAGTTTGGGCGCTTGAAGCTTACGGTGCTGCCAGCATCCTTCAAGAAATGCTCACAATTAAGTCCGATGACGTCTATGGTCGTGCTAAGGCTTACGAATCCATTATTAAGAACGAACCAATCCAAGGTCCTAAGCTTCCTGAAGGTTTCAACGTCTTAGTCAAGGAACTTCAAGGTCTCGGTCTTAAGGTTGATCTTCTCGATAATGGGGAAGCACGTGATGCCGACTCTGTAATTGAAGATACTTCTCGCGAAATTGAACGCGCACAAGATGACCGCCAAATTTACGCTAGACACAATGTTCACATTGAAGATGACAGTAATGACACCATCGATCTTACTGAAGAAGAAACTGAAGAAGCATTAACTGAAGATGGAATATCAATAACAGAAGGAGACGACGAAAGCGTCGATCTCGGAGAGGAGCTCTAAAATATGGCTTGGATGGATAATTATATCTCAGCCAGTGACTTCGATTCAATTCGTCTTTGCGTAGCAAGCGCCGAAGACATCTTGAGCTGGAGTTATGGTGAAGTATTGAAGCCAGAAACCATCAATTATCGTACTCAGAAACCTGAGCGTGATGGCTTATTCTGTGAGCGTATCTTTGGTCCAGTCAAGGATATCAACCCACACGATAGCAAACTTAAAGGTGTCCGCTCTCGTGAAGCTGCCGTCGATAAGGAAGGTAACTTGGTTACCAAATCTATCGCTCGTCGCGAACGTATGGGCCACATCAAACTCGCTGCACCAGTTGCTCACATCTGGTTCATGCGTGGTACCCCATCTGCTTTAAGCCTTTTGCTTGACCTCACCGTCAAGTCAATCGAAAAAGTCGTTTACTTCGCTTCTTACCTTATTATCAGCGCTGATGATGCTAAGATTGAACAAGTTAAAAGCGATTTAATCGCTCAGCACGATGCCGCAATTCAGGCTATCAAGATTCGTTACTCTGAAGCTGCTAAGGCTGAAGGTGCTAACGCTGAAACCTTGGCTAATGAAGAAGCCAAAGAACTTGAATCCTTGGATGCCGACTTCTATTCTCGTAAGAATATTCTTGAAGGTTTGAAAAAGGGTGCCGTCATTTCTGAAATTGATTACCGCAACCTTCCAGAGGAATACGAAGAACTTGTCACCGTTAAGATGGGTGCTCAAGCCATTCGTGAATTACTCGAGGAAATTGACCTCGACGCGATGATCGAAGATCTCTCTGCTCAGGCTGAAGAGGCTAAAGGTCAAAAGGAACGTAAGCTTATCAAGCGTATCAAATTACTTGAAGGCATGAAGAATTCCAATATCAAGCCAGTGGATCTTGTCTTGACGGTTATTCCAGTCATCCCACCAGATCTCCGTCCAATGATTTCACTTCCTGGTGGTCGTTTCGCGACTTCCGATCTTAACGATCTTTATCGCCGCGTTATCAACCGTAACAACCGTTTGAAGAAATTGCTCGACCTCAATGCGCCAGAAGTAATTATTCATAACGAAATGCGCATGCTCCAAGAAGCTGTCGATGCTTTAATTGACAATAACGCCAACCATGGTCGTCAAGCCAGCTCCCAAAATGGTCGCCGTAAACTTAAATCCCTCTCTGATCTTCTTAAAGGTAAGCAGGGTCGCTTCCGTCAAAACCTTCTTGGTAAGCGTGTCGACTACTCCGGTCGTTCGGTGATCGTCATTGGTCCTGAACTCAAGCTTAATGAATGTGGTTTGCCAAAACTCATGGCTCTTGAGCTCTTCAAACCTTTCGTAGTTTCTTGGTTACTTTCTCACGAATACGCTGCCAACTCTCGCGCCGCTTCTCGCATGATTGACGCCAAAGAATCTGTAGTTTGGGATGCTCTCGACGAAGTTATTCAAGGTCGCTATGTTCTCTTGAACCGTGCTCCGTCTCTTCACCGTCTATCTATCCAGGCTTTCCAACCAAAGCTCGTTGACGGTATGGCTCTCAAGCTTCACCCACTCGTAGCTTCCGGCTTTAACGCTGACTACGATGGTGACCAAATGGCAGTCCACCTTCCTCTCTCTGATGAAGCCCAGCAGGAAGCTAAAACTTTGATGTCGGCTGCCAGTAACCTCTTGAAGCCAGCTGATGGTTCTCCAGTACTTTCAATCTACCAGGATATCGTACTTGGTGCTTACTACCTCACTTACGATAAGCCAGGCACCGAATCAGAAACCCCACGTGCTTATAGCTCAGTTTTCGAAGCTGAAATGGCCTACGAAGCTGGTGATATCGCCCTTCAAACTCCGATTCGTGTCTTCGCTAAGAAAGCGATTCGAAATACCACTCTTGGTCGTGTTTTCTTCAATGAAATCTTGCCAGAAGATTACCCATTTGATAATGGCATTCAAACTTCCAAGCATTTGAAGAAGGTCATGGCCGATACCTTCAATCTTTACGGTGCAGATGAAACGGTGCGTATTGCTGACGAACTCAAGGCTCTCTCCTTCGAGTACGAAACCATCGCTTCCATCTCGACCTGTAAGGATGACTACCCAACCTACCCAGAAATCCAAGACTTCATCGCTAAAGGTGACGCCAAGACTGCTCTTATTCAGGATCAGTACAACCAAGGCCTCCTCACCGATGACGAACGTTATTCTTTGACTGTGGCTAACTGGCGTGAAATCGATACTGAGATTTCTAACTTCCTCAAGGCTAAGCTTGCAACGATGGATACCGACATTGCTGTGATGACCAACTCTGGCGCTCGTGGTTCTGTCTCTGGTATCAAGATTGCTTCCGCCGAAATCGGTATCATGGTGGATATCTTCAACCGTGAAATCGAGCTTCCAGTTAAGTCCAGCTATAAGAAGGGTCTTAACACCCTTGAATCCTTCATCGCTACCCGTGGTGCACGTCAAGGTATGGTCTCGACCGCTCTTCGTACTGCCGACTCTGGTTACCTCACCCGCCGTCTTGTCGATGTAGCTCAGGATGTCTTTACTGTCGATAAGCCAAATGATGATCCAGGTTTCGAAATTTTCAAATCTGAAACTGAACACACTGGTATTGAATTTGCTCAGCGCATTGCTGGTCGCTTCGCTGCTGAAACCGTCCCAGGTTATGTCGAAGCTGATGAACTCATCACTCGCGAAATTGCCGAGCAAATTGCTGAAGATGAAAATATCGATTCAATTAAAATTCAATCTGTTCTCACCACCAAGAGTATTAACGGTGTACCTCGTAAGGCTTACGGTGTCGACCTAGCCACCCGTAAACTTATTGAACCAAACCAACCAATCGGTGTGATTGCTGCTCAATCTCTCGGTGAACTTGGTACTCAGCTTACCCTCGATACCAAGCACAGCTCCGGTGTCGCAGGTTCTGGTGCTATCGCTCGTGGTCTCCCTCGTGTGGAAGAGCTTCTCGAAGCCCGTTCACCAAAGGGTCAAGCTTGGATTGCTCCAGTTTCTGGTCTAGTCGATGTTTGGGAAGATGGTAATCACTTTGTGGTTCAAATCACCCCAACTGCTGGCCGCTCCGAAAAGATTGAAATTTCTGAGGGTCGCAAGATTAAGATCAAAGACGGTGCCAATGTTAAAACTGGTGATGTCCTCGCTGCTAAGGCTAAGGGTCTCGAACCAATCATCGCTCCATTTGATGGAAATGCTCAAATCGTCGACGGCGCCATCATTCTTACCGAAGGTGGTAGTGCTCCAGTTCGTGTCGAAATTCCTAATGATGCCGAAATGTTAGTCAAACCAACCGACACTGTCGAAGCCGGTGATCGTCTCACTACTGGTTCTTTGAATCTCCAAGATCAATTGAAGTTCAAGGGTGCCGAAGCCACCGCTCGTTACATCATGAACGAAATTATGTCCGTTTATGCTGCTAACGGTGACGAAGTTTCCGCCAAACACCTTGAGGTAATCGTCCGCCAGATGTTCAGCCGCGTCGTGATTGACGAACCAGGTGATACCGACTTTGTGACTGGCGATATCGTCTCCCTCTCTGCCGTCGAAGATGAGAATCAGAAACTTGAAGCCAAGGGTCGCATGCCAGCATCTTACACTCGTATGTTGCTTGGTATTACCAAGGTCGCTATCTGGTCAGACTCCTTCCTCTCTGCTGCTTCCTTCCAAGATACCACTCGTGTGCTTATCAATGCCGCCATCTCTGGTCGTGTTGACCACCTCAATGGTCTCAAGGAAAACGTCATTATCGGTCGCAAGATTCCAGTAGGTACTGGTGTCATCGCCCGTAAGAACGAAGAGAAAACCGCTGAAGCTGAAGAATCTACTGAAGCTGAAACAGAAATCACTCTCGAATAAAGAGATAAAATAAAATATACCCCGTCTCTGGGGTATATTTTTTTATTAACGAATCATTTTTAACTTGAATTTCGATATCCTATAGTGTAATTTTTTACTTTTTTACACCTAAGAAATAGAAGATTTTGTGTTGGTGTGGTTCTGGAAAGCCCGGATGCCCAGGGTCTTGTATTATTTTAGTTTCAGAGTTAATCACATTAAACTTTGATGTAAGAATTCCTTCAAAATCAAGCGGCAGGAAAATTTTTTTATCCAGGATATAAGTTAAACATAGAACACCACCACTGTTTAGACAATTAGTCATATCATTAAGGCATCGAGTTGCCGTATCGTTATCAAAAAATTGCAAAACATTCGTCGCTACCACCAAATCAAACTTCCCCTGAATCTCCCAATCTCTAAGATCAGCCTTAACGGGATGAATCATTTTATTATCAATGGCTAACTTTTCAAGCTCTTCAATATTTTGATCCACCGCCAGTACCTCAATTCCTAAATTTGCTAAATAAAGCGAATTTCGTCCAGTCCCGGCACCATAATCAAGTGCCTGAGATTTTACACAATCTTGCAGAAACTTTGCACCAGCAACAACAATCGGTAATACTTTCATGATTTACATTATATAATAAATCTATGCAAACTTATGTCGATTCCATCCAGCAGGCCGCTTACATCTTTCCGCCTCTGG
>CALIXG010000133.1 GCA_938046495.1 uncultured Candidatus Saccharibacteria bacterium
ACATGGCCTGAAGAATGAGAATGAAATGCCGGAAACGCTTCTCGCGCTAGATATTGGTACCGAATATATCAAGGCAGTAATTGCTGAGCGTCAAGAAGGTAATAAGTTAATTATTCGTGGTGTCGGTAAAGAACATCAGGCGATGGGCAACATGTATGCGGGGGCGATTGCGGATATTCCTGCAGTGATTGCTGCCTGCGAAAAGGCTTTGTCACGAGCAGAAAATATGGCTGGCGTGGTAGCTAGAACCTGTTCAGTGGGTATCGCTGGTGAATTAATCAAGGGCAATACGAAGACTGTGCGCTACCGCCGTAAAGATGGCAATAAACCAATCTCTGACCAAGAAATGCAACTAATTATCAAGCGCGTACAAGATAAGGCTGAAGAACAGGCTCGTGAAGAGGTCGCACTAGAAACCGACAACCCAGACGTGGAAGTGCGCCTGATTAATTCGGCGATTGTTTCCCTTTCGATTGACGGATACAAGGTTAGTAACCCGATTGGTTTTAAGGGCTCGGAATTGGTTTTGCAATTCTATACCGCGTTTGCACCTTTAGTACACATTTCGGCAATTGAAAAAGTTTGCGCCGAATTAAATCTTGATCTTGTCGCCGTAGCGGTGGAGCCGTTTGCGGTTTGTCGAGCTTGCCTTGGTAATAATCTGGATTCTAATCTCTCGGCCATCGTGATGGATATTGGTGGTGGTACGACCGATATTGCCGTAGTAGATAATGGCGGAGTAGAAGGGACCAAAATGTTTGGCATCGGTGGTCGTAGCTTCACACATCAGGTAGCTAGTAAAGTGGGGCTCGATTTTGACACTGCAGAGCTAGTGAAGATTCAGTATAGTGGGCTACTTTCTAACGACCTACATGCGCTGAAAACCTTGACGGTTTCTGATGCGGAGCGCATGAATGAAGTCCAAAATATTTTAAATATTCCGGACCGTATGAAAAAAGTTGAAAAAGCTATCGCGGATAATACCGAAGTTTGGGTTTCTGGCGTGGGGTTAGCTCTATCTGATTTTTCTCTACTTGAAGCTTTACCAAATAAGATTCTTCTTTGTGGTGGTGGTGCTGGACTTTCGACTTTACAAGAGGCACTGGCGACTTCAGATTGGTATGAAGAGTTACCTTTCGCTAGGCGCCCGGTAATCCACCTGCTGGATGATGTGGATATTCCTGATATTCAGAATGCGACAGAAATTGACTTGGATTATTCTTTCATTACGGCTTTTGGACTTCTACGTGTGACGGTAGATACACTTAACAGTGAAGAGGAAGAGACGGGGCTTCGGGCAAAATTGGCCAAGTTACTGCAAAACTAGGCAAAGAATGTCGCATGCCTCGTTCCGGAGACACTCAAGGTGAAGAATGTCGCATGCCTTTTATCGGACCGCTCAAGGAAGGAGAAAGCCGCATACCCCGTTCCGGAGACACTCAAGGGGAAGAATGTCGCATGCCTTTTATCGGACCGCTCAAGGGCGCTTGCCCAAGCTTATGTCCTCAAAAGGCAAGACGACATTCTTTTTCTTAAAAGCAAATGCGGAGCGGCATTCTCTTTTCATAAAACCGAAAAGTCTACTTATGGCTTTCTGGTGAAATAGCCTGGGCGGTTATTAGTTGGGTCGTCGATACGGAGCCAAGCATAATTTGCATTTCTCGAATCACTTTCAAAAGAACCCAAACCACCTCTCAACATTCTTTGAAACTTAAATAAACCACTAGTTTCCGTAGCACTAGATAAGTCAAAATCATTATTGACGTAAATTTTCTCTAATCTACCGCCTCTAACACTATGCGATTCGTCTATAGCGAACATACTCTGTAAATTTACCACATTTCTGGTATTAAAGTTAGAAATATCCAATGTCACTAGCTCTAACATTTCTGAAAACATATTATTCATGTCTGTTACTTTTTGAGTATTAAAATTAGAAATATCTAAAGATTCTATGCTATACATACTTGAGAACATACCATTCATATCTGTTACATTCGAGGTATCAAAAGAGGAAAGGTCTAGATCCTGAATAGATTTTGCCGCCATAAACATACGGCCCATATTTATTACATTTTTGGTATTAAAGGTTGATAAATCTAGACGCTGAATATGGTCCAATCTAGCAAACATCATCCCCATATCTGTGACACTACTAGTATCAAAGCTTGGTTCAAACTTAATTTCTTTAACATCAGCCATCGAGTCAAACATGCCATACATATTTGTTACTCTCGAGGTATCAAAATTCGTTAAATCTAATTTTTTAACTTTAGATAACCCAAAGAACATCCATTTCATATTAGTAACATTTGAGGTATTAAAATTCAAAACGTTTAATTGTTCGATTATACCTGCATTGTCAAACATCTCGAACATGTCGGTTACTTTGGATGTATTAAATTTAGAAACGTCAATACTTTTTAAACTATCCATCATATAAAACATGGTATTCATCGTAGTTACTTCACTTGTGTCAAAACTAGCTAAATCGATCGTCTCCATTTTTGTAAACCACCGAAACATTGACTTTGAATTATTATTCAAAAACACCACATTCGGCTCTGCGTAATAATAGACTGCCTGGTCCGCGGCATTATACCAAGCTTTAATTTCGTAATCCGATATGTCTGGGTCTTCAACATTAATAGCCAAAACCGAATCCGCCGGCGCCACAGCACTTCGCTTGAAAGCTTTAATGCTTGGCTTAGTTGGCATAGGATATATTGGATCTGGATAGATTGCTGGATTCGGGTCAAGATTTCCCACCCTGGCATTAAAATCTAGACCATTCGTCATCACCGCACGCATCGTGTATGGATTTGAAACAAAAGAAAGAATTAGTTTATTCTGATAATTCCCTGATTCCAGATTATCAGCTAATTTCATGCCGATACTTAGCTGATTTGTATCATTACCATTAGTCTTTTCCGTGGTCTGTAAGATTTGTGCTGGGGCAGAGAGAGCTGGAATCGGCGCATAATTCGAAGATACACCAAACTTATAGCCCCAAGTATTATTTGGCAGATTATTCAGAGATAGATTAGTGCCGATTGAACCAATTTTCACCCTACTCGCTGAGTCAGCATTAACTAGAGCCGTCTCATTCGTCTCAGTATTTAAGGTCGCTGTGTAGCCAGTTTTATTATTCGTATTCACCGTCACACGTACTGGTAATTCAGTAGTTTGTGAGACTGAATTTATTACCTGGTTTCCATTCACGGATACCGCAGAATTATCCACCGAAGCGGAAAGGGTCGGGACGAAGAGAGCAAAAGTATTTTTACTGAAAATTAAATTAGAAAAAGAAATTAGAGCCAAAAATAGTCCGAGAAACTTTAATTTCCAGCTAAACCACCCCCCCCCGTGAGGTTTTGTTGTTGTGATTTTTGGCTGATCATATGTATTATTTTAACATAATCGTGATGAATTTTTGATTTATATTTATGGTTTTCTAGTAAAGTAGCCTGGGCGGCCATGGGCGGGATCGTCGATGCGGAGCCAGGATTTATCGGCAGCGGCAGGATTGGTAAGGAAGGATCCGTTTCCACCTCGTAGCTTCTTGCGGTCTCTAAACATTCCTATAAAGTTTATAAGCTTAGCGGTATTAAAATCATTATTTACATATATTGTTTCTAGTTTATCCTTAAGTTCATCTTCATCTTGAGGATAAAACATATAGCTCATATCCGTCACATTCGAGGTATCAAAATTGGAGAGATCTAGCGTAGTGACATTATGCATGCCAAAAAACATATGGCTCATATCCGTCACTTTCGAGGTATCGAAATTGGAGAGATCTAGCGTGGCGAGATTAGACATGCCACCAAACATACCGTACATATTAGTTACCTTGGAGGTATCGAAATTGGAGAGATTAAGCGTGGTGAGATTACGCATACCAGAAAACATATATTGCATATTTATCACCTTCGAGGTATCGAAGTTGGAGAGATCAAGCGTGGTGAGATTACGCGTGGCAGAAAACATATGGTTCATATCCGTCACCTTAAAGGTATTGAAGCTAGAGAGATCTAGTGTGGTAAGGTTAAACATGTAAGTAAACATATATTTCATATCCGTCACCTGTGAAGTATTGAAGTTAGAAAGATCAAGGGTAGTGAGATTAGACATACCATAAAACATATAGCTCATATCCGTCACGTTGGAGGTATCGAAGTTGGAGAGATCTATCTCTAAGACATTTTTTATTTTTTGTTCACTAGATGCCAAATAGAACATCTTACTGCTATCCGTATTTAAGTAAACTTTTTCCGGTTCAGTATAATAATAAGCCGTCTTATCGGTCGGATCTAACCAGAGCTTAATTTCACAATCAGACTCTTCGTCTTCGATGTTTACAGCATTCATGGAGGTAGCTGGTACAACTGCACTCTTCTTAAAATGCTCGATTTTATTTGTAGTGGTTTCCAAGGCTTTTAGTTTTGTATTAAAATCAGGACCCTCCGTCATGATGGCACGCATTTGATATGGATTGGAAGTAAAAGATAAGATTAGTTTGTTCGTATAATTCCCTGATTCGAGATTATTTGACAACTTCATGCCAATACTTAGCTGATTCGATTCGTTACCATTAGTTTTCCCAGTGGTCTGCAAGATTTGCGCTGGAGTAGAAAGAGCTGGAATCGGTGCATAGTTTGAAGACGCCCCAAGTTTATAACCCCAAGTATTATTAGAAAAATTTCCAAGTGGTTCAATGGAAGAAATCGAATTAATTTTTGCATTAGTTGAAGAATCGTTATTTACTAGCGCTGTTTCATCGGTCTCTGAATTCAAAGTTGCCGTATAGCCAGTCTTATTGTTTGTATTTACCGTAAGATTTAGTGAGATTTCTGTGGTTTTATTCGTACTATTTATTACTTGGTTTCCATTCACTGAAGCTGCAGTTTGATCTATCGAAGCTGAAAGTGTCGGAGTGAAGAGAGCTGAGGCTTCATTAGTATTAATACCTAAACTAAGAAATGCAGCACAAAAACCAGCACCCACTACGAAAATGTTTTTCAACAAAAATAATTTCAAAGAATGTGATTTTTGGCTAATCATATGTATATTATTTTATCATAAGAATCTTCAGAAAAACCAAAAGCGTTATTGATTCCTTGTAAATTTAAGACTTCCTCGTAAAGTATCCTTGTACGCCAGGACGATCCACACGAAGCCAGGTTTTATCTGCCATAGATGGATCAGTTAAGTATGAGCCGTTGCCACCACGGAGCTTTTTGCGATTGTAGAACATACCATTAACACTCACCAGTTTGGATGTATCGAAATCATTGTCCACATATATTTTTTCTAGTTTATCCTTAAGTCTATCTTTATCTATAAGAAAAAACATATTACTCATACCTATTACATTGGAAGTGTCGAAGTTAGAAAGATCAAGCGAAGTGAGATTAGACATACC
>CALIXG010000134.1 GCA_938046495.1 uncultured Candidatus Saccharibacteria bacterium
AAAAAGAATTGAATGACCCTATAAAAAAGAATTGAAAGAGCCTATGAAAAAAGAATTGAAAAAACTCAAAAAGAATGTCGAAAAAGTGAGCAAATCGAACTTTATGACAGAATTTAAGGAATTCATCAATCGTGGTAACGTACTCGACCTCGCAGTCGGTGTGATCATCGGTGGTGCATTCCAAAAAATCATTTCATCACTAGTAAGTGATATGATTATGCCATTAGTTGGTTTAATCGCGGGTGGAGTAGATTTTCGCAATTTGGAAATCACGATTCCAAATCTATTTGGACAAGACTCTGCGGCTCATATTCGCTACGGGAACTTCCTTCAAAATATGGTAGACTTTGTGATTATTGCTTTTTGTGTATTCTTAATCATCAAAATCATGAACAAGTTTACCAGTAAATTCAAGAAGGAAGAGGCAGAGAAGGCAGAGCCAACTACCGATGAACAAATCCTCGAAGTCTTGAAAGATATCCGCAAACACCAAAAATAAGCGAAGTATTGAAAGATATTCGTAAGCACCAGAAATAAGCTGAAATAAAAATAGGTCGCGAGGAGCGACTTATTTTTATGCCGTGACTCAGTTTACAATACGGTTTTTAGAAAGAATATTTTTGTAATTTTAGATAGCGGAAGATTTGAAATTTTCGTATTGAGATTTAATGTTTTCAAGATTTTTCACACGCTCGATGGTGTTGGCCTTAACTTTTTGATTGGTGGTGCGAGTTTCGGCTTCGGTTTGATAATTAATTAAATAGGCAAGAAGTAGAGGGAATTCACGTAAGGCAAAGCGATCAAGGCGAGCAGAAATACGACCATTTTCGAATTCTTCGGCGATTTTGGCGACGGTATTTTTTTGGTTAGTGGCAAGGTCGGATTCGTTATAAACAGATTCTAATTCAGGAATACCAAATTCAGAGTTCAGAAGATTTTTTTCATTTAATTCAAGTTCGGCAAGTACGGCTTGAAGTGAGGCGGTGATACCGCGAACATCGGAGGATTGCATGTAGTCCTTGTAATTATCGATAAGTTCTTCGTTGATGTATTTGGCAAGATAATAACTTGAAATTAAACTATCACGATCGCGATTTTCGACAATTTTTTTCGTACCGGAAAAGACACTAAAAAGAATCAAAACAAAAATAAGGCCAAGTGCGATGGAAATATTACGTAAAGTTAAATAGGGAATGATTTTATCGAGAAAAGCGAAAGGGGAACTTTGTTTGCCTGGATTCGGTTTGGAAGAATTAGAGGCGATTTGTTGAAGATAAGCCATATTGTCCATGCTTTAATTATAGCATAGAGGTTTGTTATAATTGAGTTATGCAAGATGCAAAGGAGGAAATTCGCGCCAGGCTGCCGATCGAAGATGTGGTATCGGAATATATTGAGCTGAAGCGAAGTGGTGCGACTTTGAAGGGGCATTCACCTTGGGGTGTGGATAAAACACCTTCCTTTATGGTGTCACCGGATAAGGGGATTTGGCATGATTTTTCAGCCAACAAAGGTGGGGATATTTTCTCGTTTGTGATGGAGGTAGAGGGGATTAGTTTTCCGGAAGCTTTGGAAAAATTAGCGGCGAAAGCAGGGGTGGAGCTGAAAAAATATTCGAATGGTGATATGCAAGTGTCGCGTACGAAGATGAAGATGCGAGAAATTTTGGAGCTGGCGACGAAATTTTATCAGGCGTGCCTAGTGAAAAATGAAAAAATTCGTGATTACGCATTTTATCAGAGAAATTTAGATCGTAATTCAATTTTGAATTTTCGGATTGGCTATGCACCGAGCGGTAAGGATTTTTTGGTAAATTTTTTGAAAAAACGTGGCTACAAAGAAGCAGAGATTAAAGAAGCGGGTTTAATGAATCGCTTTGGTGGAGATTTTTTCCGTGGCAGAATGATGATTCCGTTTATCGATGCAAGTTCTGATAATGTGATTGGTTTTACGGGGCGAATTACGGAAGCCGGTGAGCCAAAATATTTGAATACTTCAGAAACATTACTCTTTAATAAGGGGCGATTTATTTTTGGTTTGAACTTGGCGAAAAAAGCGATTAGGGAAAATGGTTTTTGTGTGATTGTGGAAGGAAATATGGATGTGATTTCGTCGCATCAGGCAGGGGTACAGGAGGCGGTGGCGACTTCGGGTACAGCAATGACGGAAAATCATTTGAAGATTTTATCGCGATTAACTTCAGATATTCGTTTGGCCTATGATGGCGATGCAGCGGGTGTAGCAGCGACGGAGCGCGCGATTTTGATGGCAAGTAAATTAGGGATTTCTTTGTCGGTGGTATCGGATTATGGTAAGGCGAAAGATCCGGATGAATTAATTCGTTCGGCGCCAGAAAAATGGCGTGAATGTGTAATGAAACCAGTGCCAGCGATTGATTGGGTGTTGGGCAAATATGAAATTAAATATAACTTACGTACCGGAATGGGGAAGAAGCAATATTCGGATCTGGCAATGAAATTAATTGTGGAGATTCAGGATCCGGTGGAGCGCAAACATTATGAGCAGATGGTGGCGCGAAAACTAGAAGTGACGGTGGAGGACCTGAAAGAGAAAAAGGTGCAAGTGGAAACTGTGAGGCTTAAGCCAGTGAAAGAGACGAACGAGGCGGCAAGCCCGAGTATTTTGAAGGTGCTAGAAAATGATTTACTGGCGATTTTGGTTTACGGTGGAACGGCAGGAGCGGAAATCGATTTGGAGATTCCGACGGATGAAGTGAAACTGGAAGAATTGTCGCTGATTTTTGAGGAAAAATTTGCGAAAAAGAGTGAGGCGGAACTTTCGAAATTAAGTCAGGAACTGCGTCAACGTTATGAGGTAGAACGTAATAAAGAGAAAAAGAAACAATTGATTTTAGAGCTTGAATCTTGTGAAGACGAAGAGCGAATGACGGAAATTTTGAAGGAAATTGAACGGTTAGGATAGTGAAAATTTGAGGGAACAATTTTGAATTTAAGTGTTAGTTTTTGGGACTGGCTGGTTGATTAAGATTAAAATAAGCGTTATACTTAATCTAATTTGAGGGACTAAAATAACAATGAATCCAAATAAATTAGGTAGTGCGGCTCCAGGAGGTGGGGCGGAAAAAATTGGTAACTTTACAGCGGAGCAAAATCCGGTGAAGAATTTTGAGGTAGAAAAAAATTCAGAAAAGCCAAAAACTGGGGCGGAAATTTTTGAACTGAAGATGCATCAGATTGCGGATCGTCGCGATATGATTGAGCAGATGAAGTTGGATGGAAAACTTGGTTTTGATGATTATAAAACTAAGAAACAGGCACTGGATTTAGTCGAAACTAAATTGACGAAGCTTTATAATATTTATGAAAATCGTGAGGTGAACGAGGCGGAGCGTGAGAAAGAACTGGAGATTCAAAATCGTCACCTCGAAGAGAGTAAAGATTCTTTAAGAAAGCTTAGCCAAGACAAAGAACTGCCACGAGGCGAAAAAATGAAGCTGATGGAGAATTTTTCGCAGCGCTTAGTCGAGAGTTCCGATAAAATAGAAGAAATTAAGAAGGCTCGGGAAATGGATGAGCGAGTCTACCAGTTATTTGGTGGTAAGTCGGGCGAAGTGGCGGCGAAGACCGAGACTGAAGAAAAGACTGAGGGGAAGACTGAAAAAGAAATCGAGGGAAAAACCGAAGATAAGTCCGAGGAAAATACCGAGGAAAAGATCGAAAATAAAACTGAGAGTCAGACTGAAGAGAAAACTGAAGAGTCGACTGATAAATCTAAAGCTTCAGAGAAAAAACCGGCCAGTACTTTCTCTTGGACTGGTGGCGTGGGTGGACCGGTGTTCTATTCAGGAATGGGCGCACCATCAGTAAAAATAAATAAAACCACTGAAAATGCCATGGGTAGTAGCGAGTCGGGAAAAGATTCAGCGTCGGGGTCTGCTGAGTCGGCTGGCACTAAAACTGAAGCTTTGAACGTGACGCAAAAAGAGGTATTGAGGCAAGCAGAAGAGAAATTTTTCTACGAAAATCTGAAAACTCTCGGTGGGGCGATGGCGGCGAATGGCTATAAAGAGATGGATAATCGAAACTTCTTGATGCCATTAAAAAAGCCAGAAGCGGGAGACCTAGACCTTGCATCTTTTGATGAACGAAATAGGTTGCACAATGAATCAATTGAGAAGATGAAGGCCTTTGAGGCTAAATTTGGTTTAGATCAAATTAAACTCGACGTAGGACGTGCGATGTATGCCGGTAATATGAAGTTAGAGTTTGGTATTGGACTTTATCGTATAGATGCTTCTAGAAATGAACTACAAAAAATTATTGATGATAAAAGAAGTAGTGAAGAAGAGAAGCAAAAAGCCATAAAAGAGCTGGAGATGCTCGATCAGGTGAAAGAGGGTTTCTTAGAAAATATAGGTTCACATACGGGTGAGAAATATTCTAATGAGGAATATGCCTCAGTTCCAGAGAGTGAAAAGAAGAATGCGAATGGGTATCTTTACTTACAAAAAGTCAGACAAGAGATGAAGAATCCGATAAATATTTTGCGAGCAAAGTTTAGAATCATGTTTGGGAATAAAGATAAAAAATAAAGAAAGGGGTAGAAGCAAAAAATCAAGGGAGAGATTTTGACGTGTTTGATTTTTTGTGATATAAATTGGTGCAATGGGAAAAAATGTCGTGGAAAAAGATAAGAACAAGATTAATGAGGAAGAAGAGCTCCTCAACTCCTTTAGCTTGGACGGTGCGCCAGAGCCAGAATATGATGATTTAGTCTCGGAAGATGATTTGACGGATGAAGATCTCGAGATTACAGCAGAGAACGTAGATCAGTTCTCTGATGACTCGGTGCGTCTATATTTACGTGAAATTGGTAAGATTCCACTACTTTCGAATGAAGAGGAAGTAGATTTGGCTTATCGCATCGTGAAGGGTGAGAAAAAAGCTAAAGATAAAATGGTGGAAGCCAATATGCGTTTAGTGGTTTCGATTGCAAAACGCTACTCGGGTAGAGGTTTGGATTTTCTAGATTTGATTCAAGAAGGAAACACGGGGCTTTTACGTGCAGTGGAGAAATTTGATCCAGATAAGGGTTTTAAGTTTTCGACTTATGCCACCTGGTGGATTCGTCAGGCAATTACCCGTGCAATTGCGGATCAGGCAAGAACGATTCGTATTCCAGTACACATGGTGGAAACGATTAACAAGGTACTTCGTGCAACGCGTAAATTAACAAATGAATTGAATCGCGAGCCGACCGTGGAAGAAATTGCTAAAGAGATGGGCATGGAACCGGAAAAGATTGATTATGTAATGAAAATCAAGCAAGATATTGCTTCACTTGATGCAACAGTGGGTCGCGATGGTGACGATGAAGACTCGGTACTCGGTGATTTTATCGAAGATGAAGGTCGAGTTTCACCAGAAGATGCGGCCGCTGCGCAGATGCTAAAAGAGCAAATTGCGGAAATTCTTTCCAGTCTTTCGGAACGTGAGCAAAAAGTAGTGAAATTACGTTTTGGCATTGGTGGTGGTCGTCCACATACTTTGGAAGAGGTGGGGGCGGAATTTTCCGTGACGCGTGAACGCATTCGTCAGATTGAGGCGAAGGCTTTATCCAAGCTTCGTAAACACAAAGATACGAAAAAACTGCACGAGTATTTACATTAAAATAGGGGAGCGGGTGATTTTCGGACGGGAAACTGTGCGAAAATCACAAGATACGCTATAATGAAAGTAATGAAAAATTTTTGTCAAAGATTATTAAATTTGCTACCAGTTCTCGCGATTTTTTGCGTGTCGATGGTGGCTTTTTTGCCGGTGGCTAGAGTATTTGCGGAGGGGGAAGACTGCGGTGTGCCAACTGCAATTATTAAACGTGGAACTTCTGATAGCCAAGAAGCTTTCTTTTCGATCATTGGTAGTGTAGTGAATATTTTAACCTACGGGGTAGGAGTTGGTGCGGTAGCGGGATTTACCTATGTCGGTTTTCTTTATATGACTTCACAAAATGATCCAGGAAAAATCAAAATCGCAAAAGATCGCGCAATGCAAATTGTGATTGGACTTTTGGTTTATGCTTTGATGTGGGGAATTTTGAACTTCCTTTTGCCTGGTGGTATCTACGGCAAAGGGAATTAAGATGTCGAAAAAAGCTGATCTTGAACATATTAAGATTCGCCTAAATGAACTCGCGGGGGTAAGAACGCGAGTAATTTTGGTTTGTAATTGCAAGAGTACAGGTCATAAACGAGTTGAAAAAGAAGTGGTGAAACCGCTTCGTGAATTTATCTTACAGCAAAAGGGAATGACTTTTTTGCGTTTTGATGTGGAGTCGCCGACGCTGGAAGAAAACGCGGAAAAACTTTCGAGATTAATCATGGATGGGGATGTGGTGCTTACGGCTGGTGGTGATGGTACGGCAGGGATCGGTGTGAACGGGATTATGCAGTCGGGTAAGGCGGCGAAATTTTACGTGATACCGTACGGGAATTTTAACGATATTATTCAGATTTTGCGGACAAATTCAGGTAAAAGAGTTTATCCGATTGAAGCCTTGATGGATGGAAAGCATTTTCGTTACGCTCTGGCGTATTTTACGATTGGCATGATGGCAGAATCGACGAAAATTTTTGATGATGAAAAAGTGCGTAGGAAATTAAGAAAATCGAAATTTAATTTAATCTTTTCTTTGAAGACGCTTTTGATGTGGTTTTTTGTGAATCGTAAAAAAGATTACATTACGATCGATGGTCAAAAATATTCGGATATTCTGGTAGTGAACGGGAAAAATGTGGCGAGATTGATGAAGGGCGGAGAGTATTATTTGGGAGAGAATTTTCTCTACACTGAGCAACGTTTGAATAATTTATTCGCGATGGTGTTTTTTATGTTGCAAGCGATGTTTAGTGGAATTCCTGGTAGGAAATTAAAAGAAAAGACGATTCATTTTGAAGAAAAGCAGAGAATTTTTATTCAATCAGAGGGTGAATATAAAGATTTGGTAGTGCAGGAAATTAGTTTCTTGAAGAGTAAAAAGTCGATTAAAATCCTGTAAGAAAAAATAAAGATTTCTATTTCGCTTATGTTATAATAAGGCTATATGAGTCTATTACGTGGTGTGGGCGATTTCTTCGCATTGGATATTGGAACCAACTCAATTCGCATGATTCAATTGTCGGGCGATGTTGAGAAGGGTTGGGCACTGGAAAAATTTGCCTATGTGCCGGTGGATAAAAAAATTACGATGGATGATTCGGAACAGGGTCGTAGGAAACTGGCCGAAACGATTTTGGGTGCAAAAAAGCAGGCGGGTATTACTACCAAAAATATCGCAATTGGCTTGCCAGCGCGCAAAACTTATACAGCAATTATTGAAGTACCAAATGCACCAGAGAAAGAATTAGCGAAAACCGTAAAGTACGAAGCTGACCAGTATATTCCGATGGCAGTGGATGATGCGAAGATTGATTTTGCGGTACTTGGAGTATCACCTAATGACAACACGAAGGCAGAGATTTTGATTTCATCCACGGATCGCGCCTACGCAGAAGAAAGACTTGAAGATATCGAAATGTTGGGCCTAAATGTGATTGCGCAGGAACCAGAACCAATTGCCATGGTGAGAGCTTTGGCGCAGATTGGCGTGGATGACGCAAGAATGATTATTGATTTCGGGGAAAATTCCACGGATTTAGTAGTAATGTATCTCGGTGCGCCAAGGTTGGTACGCTCGATCCCGGGTGGACTTTCGGCTTTTGTAAAAACTGTAGCAAATGGACTCTCGATTTCAGAAGCACAGGCAAAGCAATTTATTCTGCAATATGGTTTATTACAGGATCAATTCGAAGGGAAAATTTATCAAACGCTTTCGAGTAATTTGGAAGGCTTCACGATGGAACTGATTAAGTCAGTACGCTTCTTCCAAAATAAATATACGGGAGTGCAATTTGGTGGAATTATTCTTTCAGGATATGCAGGAATTATTCCACTCATGGCGGAGTATATTGAAGCAAAAACTGGCATTTCGACCATTCAAGGTAATCCGTGGCAATACGTACGTGTCAACGAGCAACAACAGAAATTACTACTACCGGTGGCGTCGGAATTTGGCGTAGCGATTGGGCTTGCAGAAAGGAGCAATGACTAATGAAAAAAATCGATTTTAAGACCATGCATCTTTCTGATATTCCAGGTGTGATAAAAAGTATTTTCACCGGTGAAGGTGATGATGAAATGATGACGAGTCAAACTGGTAAATATGAAATTAATTTGGTGCCAGATATTAAGACTGATATGTTGAAGTTGATGAAACTACGCAATACGATTATTTTTGCTTCAGTGCTAGTAATTATCGGATCAGCAGTCTTTACGGCATTTCTGGCAGTGATTAAGGGGGCGCAAGATTTGACGATCGATAGCCAAGGTAAGCATATTGATAATCTTTCTTCGACAATTAAGGAGTATTCGGAATTGCCAGATTTCTTGAATATTCAGGACCAGCTAGCAAAACTAAAAAGCATTAATGATAAGCGTTCGGTTTTGTCACGTGTTTTTCCAGTGTTAAAAAATCTTTTCCCAACCAATAATGATACAATTAAGATTTCGGATTTAAACGTAAATCTTTCGAACTCAACGATTAATTTCGATGCCCAGGCGAATGCGGGGGAAGAACCATATATTGATTACCGTGTGCTGGAGTCGTTTAAGAAATCAGTGAATTTGATGAAATACGACTATGGACGTTTCGTGGATGCGCAAGGAAATTTGATCCCATCACGTTGTATTGAGGAAACCGATTCAGCAGGAAATATTTTGACTGATAACGGTAATACTTACGCAATTTGGAAGCGTGGATTGACAGATTGTGACCCAACACGAAACGATCATCAAAAGAAGGATGCTTTAGGTCAATCGAATAATAATTCCGATGTTTCAAATACGAAATTGAATAGCGATTTTGGCAAGGTGAAGGCAAAATCGAACGTTTCAGACGATGTTGAGCATGTAGAAAATACGGAAAAGAGTGGCAATGTGGAAAATAATGGTGATGTAGTAAAAACCGATATTCAAACGATTATTCCAGATGAAAAAATTTGGCGTAGTCCACTGTTTGACCTTTGGTCTAAGCACGAAAAAATGCGCACGGCGGATGATGGAATTCAAGACACGATTGATACGAATGCAGAAGTGTCGGAATCAGAAGTAAATGGCGTAAAGACCCGCACGCAGAAAATCAAGAATGTGAAAAATTACATTTATACACCTTCGATGGGATTGGATGGTAAAATTTCTGGGGTGCCACATTTTGAAAGTAGCTGTATTACTTATAAGGGCGATAAGAACGGCGATAATGTGAAATGGTCGGCGGAAAATAAATGTACGATGGTGCCAAATGGTATTCGGGTGACGGATTCTTCGAACGGTCGTGATTCAAGTTCAAATTTAGTACTTCGCTTTTCAACGATCATCAGTGTAGATCCAGAACTCTTTAAGTTTACGAATAAGCATATTTTGACATTCGGCCCTGCAGGTCAAAACGTAACCGATTCCTATCTCCAAGTGGAAGGTATGTTTGCAGCACCAGCCAAGGACTGTGCAAAAGACGATGCGGAATGTGTGGGGCAGAAAACTTCAGCAGGAACAAACAATTAAAGAAGGTAAAAAATGAGTGAATTAATTTTAACAAAACGCGTACGAATTAATAAAATTAGGCAACAAATTACCTTGATTGTTTTGGCGGCCTCAGTCTGTTTCGGAATTTGTATGGTACTTTCGATTTATTTCATTAAATATATGAGCTTCAATGGTAAGGTGATTGCTTCGCGTGATACTTCGATTAATAATTATTACCAAACAATTAAGAATGTGGGGATTTGTGAAGATACCGATAAGGATGGTAAATATAACGATAAGGAACTGGCGAAATGTGATCCAAATAAGGTAGATATTTCTAAGCTTTCGAATACTTTGCGCTATAACGCTTTGGTGACAATGGCGAATAATACGAACCTAGAATCGATTGCGCGTGATGGCCAGAAGAGCTGTTTTGATAATCAAAAAAACCACATTGACTATTCGAAGTTGTATTTGAATTCGAAGAGCGATAGTGAAAAGGCTTACAATTTGAAGATGATTAAAATGTGTTCGGCGCTGCGGGTGATTCCGGATGCCCTGCCAGCACAAAAGAACGATGAGGCCTTACTCGCTTCTATTAATCAGATTTTCTTGCTATCAGGATTTGAGCCGGAGCAACTATCTCCGGGTAATTCATATAAGAATAGTGGAATCCCGGGTGTCTCAACTATCCCAGTTTCGATTTCAGTGAAAAAAGATGAAAAAGATACGATGAAGGTGCTCTCGAATTTGGAGAAATCGATTCGCTCCTTCAATATTGAAAGTGCGCAGATTAAGTGGAGTTCGAATCTTTCAACAAAATCTTCAAAACTTGAATTAACGGCGCAGGGCGCAGCGTACTACACAAAAGGTGCAGCGGTGCGCGAAAAGGATGCGACGGTTTATGCCTCAAACAAGGCACGTACTCAGGAGTCGAAAGACAAGGCAGACGAGGCGGCGAAGAAAAAGGCTGAGGAAAAAGCCAAGAAAAAAGAAGCAGAAGAAGCAAAGAAAAAAGAAAAGGAGGATGAGAAATGAAACGCTCGGATATCTTTACGATAACTTTTGTTGCTAGTGTAGGAATCTTGCTTACTTTTATCGCGTCAAGCTTCTTATTAGGCGATCCAGATGCTAGGTATTTGAAACATAAGACAATTGGCAAAATTACGGCGGATTTAACTAGCCCAGATCCAGAAGTCTTCAATGTGGATGCGATTAATCCAACGGTAGAAGTTTATGTGGGTAGTTGTGAAGATGTGGACCGTAACGGTATTTTGGACCGCGCCGAATTAGTGGCTTGTGGTCGCGCTACGCCGGAGACTGCGGCAGATGAAGAGAAAAAAGAAAAAGAAGCAGAAGAGAAAAAGGAAGAAGCCGAAAAAACTTCTGACGGTGAAGATGAAAATTCTAAGACGAAGGTGGATTCAGATAAAACTTCTGATGGTGAAAATAAAACGAAAAATGAAGCTTCAGAAAAGACTTCTGGAAATAGTTCAACTTCGACGAATAAAACTTCAGAAACTAAGAAAGAAAACTAAAGGAAAAGATTTTGTTTACACATGACTCGCAAGAAAAAGTAATTCAGCTCTTGATTAAAGAAGGGTTGGTTTTTGAGTCGGATGTAAAAAGAGTAGTAGAGGAGGCAGAAAAACGTAAGCAGCCGTTACTAGCCAATTTGGTGGCGCAAAAGATTTGTGATGCCGAGACTATTTCACACGCGACGGCAGTGATTATGAATGTGCCTTATGTGAGCTTACATAATGTGAAAATGGACCGCGAGATATTAACATTACTACCTTACGATGTAGTTTCAAGATTGATGGTAGTGCCACTAGGGGAGAAAAACGGAATTCTTTATGTGGCGATGTTGGACGTTTCGAATGTGCAGCAGATTGATTATCTTTCGACTTTGACGCAGAAGCAAATTCGCGGCATGGTGGCCAGCGAGGCAGGAATTAAAAGTGCGATTGCCCAGTATCAGGGGGATTTTCGCGCGGTGGAAAAAGCGGTCAAAAATAGTGATGAGGAAGATGCAAATTCTTCAAGTGTAAAAACGATTACGCAGGACTCGCCAATTTCGAAGGCACTCACCACGATTTTAGATTATGCGACGAAAACAAAAGCTTCAGATATTCATATCGAGCCACTAGAGGCAACACTGGTAGTACGTTACCGAGTGGATGGGGTTTTGCGTAAGGTAATGGAACTACCAAAATCAATTGAACCAGCACTAGTTTCGAGGATTAAGATTTTAGCGAACTTAAAGATTGATGAACACCGCGTACCACAAGACGGTCAGTTTGCTGTTGCTGTTGGAGATAAAGAAGTAGA